>JASHYB010000158.1 GCA_030043255.1 Thermoplasmata archaeon
TTGATCGCGCGCGAGCGGAACCCGTGCTCGACCAGCCGGCGCTCCGGATTGGTCAGCGAGGCGTTGTGGTAGGCGACCCCGTGGGGCAGCAGCACCGCGAGCTTGCGCATCCCCTCGGTCTCCTCCTCGCCGATCTCCCCGAGCTCGCCGGCGACCGCCCGGGCGCGGGTGCGGTCCTCCGGGCCGAGCTGGCGGCCGACCGTCCCGGTGAGGCCCTTGGCCAGCTGCTCGCTTGCGCGGCGGCTGTTGACGAAGACCAGCGCCTGACCCCCTTCCTCCAGCGCCGAGCGCACCAGCCGGGGCACCGGCTCGTCCGGCGGAGGGACCTCGGCAATGGAGAGGTCGGTGAAGGTGATCCGGCCCTGGTAGTAGACCCCGAGCTTCAGCGGGACCGGGCGGAACTCGCTCGCCACGTGCTCGGCACCGAGCCAGTCGGCGACCTCCTCGGAGTTGCCGACGGTCGCCGAGAGGGCGACGATCTGCAGTCCCGGGTACGCCCGCTTGAGCCGGGTCAGGCTGACCTCGAGGGTCGGTCCGCGGTCGTGGTCGCGCATCAGGTGCACCTCGTCGGCGACCACGACGCCGAGCCGGTCCAGCCAGGGGCTGCTCCGGCGCAGCAGGCCGTCCGCCTTCTCGCTCGTGGCGACTAGCACGTCCAGCCGGTCCAGCTTCTCCGCCGTCAGGTCGAAGTCGCCGATCGAGATCCCGACCTTCAGCCCGAGCTCGGCGAACTGCTGCAGCTCCTCCGCCTTCTCGTGCGCGAGCGCGCGTAGCGGGACCAGGTAGAGGCCGGTCCGACCGAGCCGGGCCGCCCGGAGCAGCGCGACGTAGGCGACCAGCGACTTGCCGCTCGCCGTCGGGCAGGCCAGCAGGACGCTCTTGCCGGCGAGGACCCGGGGGATCGCCTCGGCCTGGGGCGGGTAGAGCTGTCGGATCCCGTCGCGCTCGAGGATGCCGCTCAGCTCCTCGTCCAGGCCGGCCTCGCGCAGCGGCACCGAACGGCCCGCTCCCGCCGGCGGTCGCTCTAACGGGACGGCGCGCCGAGGCACGGCGCTTGCGAGCCGCCCGGATTACTAGACGGTTCGGCCGTCCGGGGGCGCGAGGAGGGTGCGGGCGATGACCAGCTCCTGGATCTCGCTGGTTCCCTCCACGATGGGGAAGACGCGGGCATCGCGGAACAGGCGCTCCGCCTCCGCCCCGGACCGGACCCCGGTCGCCCCGGCGAGCTCGAGCCCGGAGGAGGCGATCGCGACCGCGGCCCGCGAGGCCAGGAGCTTGGCGACGGACGCCTCCAGCACGAACTCCCGGCCGGCGTCGCGCCGCGCGGCCGCTTCCGCCACCGCCAATCGTGAGGCTTCCAGCTGGGCGAAGGCGCGAGCGAGGCGGTGGCGCCGCCAGTCCGCGTCGTCCGCGCGGACGTTGCGCCGCATCTCCTCGAACGCCGCCCGGGCGACCCCCAGCGCGCAGGCGGCGATGCCGACCCGCCCGCCGGACAGCGCGGTGAGCGCGATCCGAAGTCCCTCGCCCTCCGGGCCGAGCAGGGCGTCCGGAGGGAGCACGGCGTGCTCGAGCACCAGCTCGGTGGTCTCGCTCCCCCGCAACCCGAGCTTCTCCAGCCGCTGCGCGACCGAGAACCCCGGGATCCCGGGCGGGGCGACGAAGGCGGAGATCCCGCGATGGCCGAGGCTCGGGTCGTGGGTGGCGAACAGCAGCACCACGCCGGCGCTCGCCGCGTTCGAGATGAACATCTTCGTGCCGGTCAGCTCGAAGCCGTCGGCCGTGCGGCGGTAGCGGGTGCGCAGCGCCGCCGCGTCCGAACCGGCCCCCGGCTCGCTGAGGGCGAAGGCGCCCAGGCGCTCGCCGGTCGCCAGGCTGGGGAGGTAGCGCTGCCGCTGGACGTCGGTGCCCGCCTGGAGGATCGGCTGCGCGCAGACGGACAGGTGGACCGCGACCTCGACGGCCACCGCGGCGTCGGCCGCGGCCAGCTCCTCCAGGACCGCGGCGGTCGCGCGGGTGTCCCCGCCCTGGCCGCCCCATCGCGGGGGGATCCCGAGCCCGAGGAACCCTTCCCGGGCCAACCCCTGCCGGACGACGAGCGGGAGCCCGTCGGAACGGTCGATCTCGACGGCGCGGCTCCGCAGGTCGCGCTCGGCGAACCGGCGTGCCCGCTCCCGCCAGGCGTCGGTCCCGGTCGCCGGCCCCGCCGCCACGGGCTCGGCAGAACTGCGCATCCTTAAGGCGGTCGGCCCGCTCGAATCGAGCGAGCCGCACCGAACCCATGCCGAGCGAGCCGACGCCCAAGGACCGCTGCACGTCCCTCGACCTTCGGGCGGTGGTCCACGAGGCGCGCCGGCTCGTCGGCGGCCGCCTGGACAAGGCGTTCGACGTCGATCCGGAGGGTCTCGGCCTCTCCTTCCGGGTCCGGGGCCTGGGGCGCTCGGAGCTGCGGATCGTGCCCGGCCGGTACGCGGCGGTCGTCGCGGTCGGTCAGGATCACGCGGACGGCCTGTCGCCGCTCGCGCGCGACGTCCGCCGGCTCGCGAGCGGGGCGGTCCTCGAGGAGGTCGCCGAGCCGGCCGGCGAGCGGTACCTCGAGCTCAGCCTGCGCCGCGGGAGCGATCCTGCCCCGACGCTGATCGGCGCGGAGCTGTTCGGCTCCGGCAATCTCGTCCTGGCCCGGGACGGCACCGTCGCCGCGGTGCTGCACCCCCGGCGCTGGGCGCGGCGGGAGCT
>JASHYB010000159.1 GCA_030043255.1 Thermoplasmata archaeon
CGGCGGACGCCGTCCCCGACGACGGTGGCGACCGTAGACCGATCGCGTCGAGGTCGGGGGCGACCGAGGCGGTCGAGGGCATGCTGCGGCTCGGAGCGTCCGGACAGCTTTTGGGGGACCCGTACGAACCGTCCGAATTCGCCGTTCGGCCAACGATGGTCTTTAAGCGGCGACCGGCTACCCGGCGGCGTGGCCGCCAGTCCGAGCCGGTCGCCGCCGGATGTCGCCGCGATGCTGGGTCATGCGCCCATCTTTTCCTCCCTCACCGACCGCCAGCTGAAGTCGCTCGCGAAGACCACGAAGGTCGTCGCGTTCCCCGCCAACGCCCGGGTGGTCAAGCAGGGCGAGCCCGGTGTTGGACTGTATGTCGTCCTCTCGGGGGCAGCGGAGGTCCGGCAGGGAGAACGCACGCTGGCTCGACTGGGCCCGGGGCAGTTCTTCGGGGAGATGACGTTGGTCGACGAGCAGCCCCGGTCGGCGGACGTCGTCGCCGTGATGCCCTCCGAGTGCGCCGTCCTCTCCCGCTGGGAGTTCTGGGGGTTCGCCAAGGGCGAGCCCGAGGTCCTGCAGGGCGTCCTCAAGGAGATGGCCCGTCGGTTGCGCGAGACGAACCGCGCGCTCTCCGAGTAGGCACCGCCCTGCCCGTGGGGCCGTCGCTGGGCTCAAGCCCCCTCGACCGCGCTGTTATATCGAACGCGATATAGTCCGGGCCACCACGAGGTCCGGTCGCATGCCCCCGAGGAGGATCGGGCTGTACGCCCTGGCGACGATGGAGCGCGACGGGCCGATCCACGGCTACGGGCTGGCCCAGCGGATCGCGGAGCGGACCGCCGGAGCCTGGAAGCCGGGCCCGGGGGCGATCTACCCGACGCTCCAGGCTCTGGTCGAGCGCGGTCTGGCGCGCAGCGAAGGCTCCGGCCGGCGACGAGAGTATCGCATCACGCCGGCGGGGCGCGCCCTGCTGCGGAAGATCCGGTCGCACCGGGGCGCGGCCGGCCGTCGGGGACCGGACCTGGCGGTCCTGTGGGCGGAGGTCGTGGGGGCGGAGGACCTGGGCTCGTTCCTGCTGCTGCGGCTGCAGCGCTCGCTGGACGCTGTCGCGTTCGCCCTGGCGAGCGAGGCGCGGCCCGGCCTGGGGGCGGCGGGGGCCGCGAAGCTCCGACGGGCGACGATCGGCGAGCTCGAACGCCGGCTCGGCGAGCTGCGCCGGTCCCGACCGCGACCCCCGGGGGCGGCCGGGGCACGGGCCCGGTCGAGGCGACGGTGACCGGGAACGGGTGGGCGATCAGCGCCCACGGGCTGACGAAGCGCTACGGCTCGCTGCTGGCCGTCGACCATGTCGACCTCGAGGTCCCCGCCGGCTCGATCTTCGGGCTGCTGGGCCCGAACGGCGCCGGCAAGACGACGATCATCAAGCTGCTCACCGGGCTGAGCGATATCACCGAGGGGACCGCGAGCGTCGCCGGCCACGATGTCCGGCGCGACCCGATGCACGTCAAGCAACGAGTCGGCTGGGTCGCGGCCGAGGTCATCCTGGACGACGACCTCTCCGGCTGGGAGAACCTGTGGCTCCAGGCGAAGCTCCAGCGACTCACCGACTGGAAGGGGCGCGCCGAGAAACTGCTGGCCTACTTCGAGCTCACCGACCGCCGCAAGCACAAGGTCGGGACCTACTCGACCGGCATGCGCAAGAAGATGGAGATCGCCCTCGCGCTGCTGCACCAGCCCGAGGTGATCTTCATGGACGAGCCGACGATCGGCCTGGACGCCAACGTCCGCCGGATGCTCTGGGAGCTGATCACCGGCGTCAACAAGGAGTTCGGGGTCACCGTGCTGCTGACCTCCCACTACATCGAGGAGGCGGACCGCCTCTGCCAGCGGGTGGCGATCATCGACCACGGCAAGTTCGTCGCGATCGGCACGCCGAGCGAGCTGAAGGGCCGGGTGCAGGCGGACTTCGTCGAGCTGGAGACGAGCGAGGCGGTCACCGCCGGACGGCTCGCGGCGATCCCCGGCGTATCCAGCGTCGCCCAGCAGGGTCCGGCCTGGGTCCTGCGGGTCAGCTCGGCCGAGGAGGTCCTGCCCCGCCTGTTCCAGGCGCTGCGGACCGACGAGATCCACCGCATCAACGTGGAGAAGCCGAGCCTGGAGTCGGTGTTCATCGACCTCACCGGCAAGCGGATCGACCAGGCCGGCTCGGACGTGCAGGACTACCGTAAGTTCTACATGAACGTGCGGCGGGCGCGCCAATGAGCACGGCGACGGAGACGCTGCAGCTGCCGGCGACGCTGGGTCGCGCCAGCGACGGCTACGTCGGCCAGTTCTCGCAGTTCACCGGCCTCTACGTGCGCGAGATGCTGCGGACCTTCCGCAACCCGTTCGTGATCGTCATCACGATCGTCCAGCCGTTCATGTGGCTCGCCTTCTTCGGCGGGATGTTCTCGACGCTGCCGGCCTCGGTGCTCCAGGGCCTGCTGGTCGGCGCGCCCCCGGGGACCTCCTACCTGTCGTTCCTGCTCCCCGGCGTCCTCTCCACCGGGATGATGTCGATCGGGATGTTCGGCGCGATGAGCACGATCCAGGACAAGCGCTTCGGTTTCATGAAGCGCATCCTGATCACGCCGACGAGCAAGGCGACCGTCTACCTCGCCAAATCGCTCGGCTCGGCGACGCGCGGGCTCGTTCAGATCCCGGTGATGCTCGCCGCGGCGATCGCCTTCGGCGTCACGATCCACGGCAACCCGCTCTCCTGGGCGGCCTCCCTGCTCGGCCTGGTGCTGCTCGGGCTCGGCTTCTCCTCGCTGTTCCTCGCGATCACGGCGTCGAGCACCGACTGGCAGACACCGGGGGTCGTCTCGAACTTCATCACCATGCCGCTGATGTTCGCGAGCGGGGCGATGTTCCCCTCGGCCATCTACCCGCCGTGGATGAAGGCGATCGCCGACGTCAACCCGGTCGGCTTCTCGGCCGAACTGTCGCGCAGCGTCCTGACGTACGGCCAGTTCACCGGCCACGACCTGCTCCTGCTCGGCCTGCTGGCCGCCTTCGCCGCGCTCATGATCGGCATCGGCACCGCGCTCGCGACGAAGTACCTCAAGGTCGAGTAGTCGGCGGCCGTTCGGCCGTGACGCTTTTCTCGCCGGCCCGGTAGCTCCGCCGTGGACCTCCTCGAGTTCGTGCTCCTCCTCGTCCTGACCGGGGTCGCCGCGGGGTTGGTCGGCTCGCTCACCGGGCTGGGCGGCGCGGTCGTCGCGCTCCCGGTCCTGGTCGTCGTCTTCACTGTGCCGTTCCCCGAGGCGGCCGGCGCGGGGCTGCTGACGATCCTGGCGACCTCCTCGACGACCGGCGCGGCGTACGTCCGCGACCACCTGACCGACCTGCGGATCGGGATGTTCCTCGAGATCGCCACCGTCCCGGGAGCGATCCTCGGGGCGACGGCGACGGTCTTCCTCGTCCACGCCCGACTCGACGACGCGCTGCTGATCGCGTTGGGGATCATCCTGTTCGCGCTCGTCCCCGGCGCGATCGTCCGCGGCCGGATCCCCACGCCGACGGTCGCCGCCCCGCAGGACCCGACCTCGC
This sequence comes from Thermoplasmata archaeon, assembly GCA_030043255.1. Lineage (GTDB taxonomy): Archaea > Thermoplasmatota > Thermoplasmata > Lutacidiplasmatales > UBA184 > Lutacidiplasma. The sequence goes on from JASHYB010000159.1 coordinate 3,583, forward strand.
GGGCCCTGGGGCTGCGGGGATCGTACTACGACGAGGCCCGCCACGTCGAGATCGCGTACGCCGGCGCGCGCACCCGCCCGGCACTCGCCGTGATGTTCTGCGCCGGCTGGATCGGCGGCATGTTCGGGATCGGCGGGGGGGTCTTCAAGGTCCTCGCGCTGGAGGGGTTCCTGCGCCTGCCGATGAAGGTCGCCACGGCGACCAGCAACTTCATGATCGGGGTCACCGGCGCCGCCGGGGCGAGCGTCCTGCTGCTCGCCGGCTTCGTCAACCCGGTGATCGGGGCGCCGGTCGCCCTCGGCACCGCCGTCGGCGCCTTCGGCGG
>JASHYB010000020.1 GCA_030043255.1 Thermoplasmata archaeon
AGGAGAAACGGTCGAAACGCTCGCTGAGCCGGGCGAGCTCGTCCACCTGCGGTCGGGGAACAGCGGGAACGACGACCGGCACGGTCGGCCCACGCTGCCGGCCGAGATAGGTTCACGGTGGGGGGGCGCGGGCCGCAGGGCAGCGAGACGGTCCTCAGGGAACGGCCGACCCCGGTGGGCCCGCGACGGGGCCCGCCGACGCACGGGCGTCCAGCGTTCTCCCCAGACCGAACAGCAGTACCGCGGCGACGGCCGCGACGCCGAGGATGCCGGGAGCGCTGACCTCCAGAATCGCATCCCACAGGAAGAGCGGCACCATCATGCCGACTGCGACCGCGAACAGCGACCGCTCGACGTCGACCTCGCCGACCCGGGTGGCGAGCACGCAGAGCGCGAGGCCGTTCACGGCGACCAGGAGCCCGCCGACGAGCCACGCGGACCCGCGCTGCGAGCCGGAGACGATCAGGACGAAGACCCAGGCGATCCACTCCAGCGAGCCGGCGAGGGCGAGCCCCCACCGACCGGTCCGGCGAGCCCCGGGCCGGGCCCGCAGCGTCGTGGCGTGAAGCCAGGCCCCGAGGGCGAGCAAGCCCAACGCGACGGCCAGGAAGAGGAGGAAGGCCGCCGGGCTGGGGCCGTGGCCGACCAGCAGCGCGAAGACGGCCACGACGGCGACGTACAGGGTCCCCAGCGCCGCCACGCCGCCCCGGTCGAACCAGCGGACGCCGTGCGCGGCCGGGAACGCGAGGCGGGTCAGCAGGATCGGGAGCGCGATGGAGTAGGTGGCGTGGAAGACGGTCAGGCCGAGCGCCCACAGCCAGTTCACCCCGTAGGCCGCACCGTACGTCCCCAGGGCCCCGACCGGAGGCCCGCTCCGCTCGAAGAAGGTGTGGACGGCGAACCCCTCTTCGCCGATGCCGTACGCCGCGCCCCAGAGCAGGATCGACGCCCAGCCCTTCTTCAGGACGACCGACGCCTCGCGGATCAGCAGCGCGCCGCTCCCGTAGAGCCCGATCTCGAAGGCGAAGCTCACCAGGAAGCCCGGCGGGTCGAGGATCAGGCGGTCGATCGGGGTCGAGCCGGTGAGCAGCTCCGGGATCGCCGGAGCGAGCAGGGCGAGCACCCACACCGGCCGCCGGGGGCGGATCGTGATCCGCAAGCGGAACGACGGACGCCGCTCCCGCCTACTTCACGACCGTGCTCCACGGCGGCCGACGGGACGGCTATATGGGGCGGTCCGCCGTGGGCCGCTCGATGCGCGAGCTCCTGGCGCACGTGTCGTTCCGCGGACCGATCCGGGAACGGACGGTCGAGCCGTACGTCCGCCTGCTCAAGGGCCTGAGGAGCCGCAAGAGGGTCAAGGGGGTCCTCTTCGACATCTCCAGCGGGGGCGGCGAGGTCGTGGCTTCCTCCGACCTCTTCCTCGCCGTCAAGCGCCTGGACGCGGTCAAGCCGGTCTACGCCTCGATCGGGGGGATCGGCGCCTCCGGCGGCTACCTGGCGGCGCTAGGCGCCCGGCGGATCTTCGCCTATCCGGAGTCGCTGCTCGGCTCGATCGGCGTCATCTACCCGCACATCGCGGTCCGCGAACTGCTCCGTCGCCTCGGCATCTCCGTTGAGCTGCTGCACGTCGGCGAGCACAAGGACGCCTTCCAGGGGTACCGGGACCTGAACGACGTCGAACGCGCCAAGGTCCAGGCGCTCGCCCAGGAGGACTACGACGCCTTCGTACGGACGGTCGCGGAGGCTCGCAAGCGGCCGCTGGAGGAGATCCGCGCGCTGGCGACCGGCGAGGTCTGGACCGGCTCGCGGGCCCTGGCCCTGGGCCTGGTCGACGGCCTCGGCGACCGGGAGGCGGCGCTGGAGGAGCTGGCGCGGAACGTGGGCGTCGCGTCGCGCCGGACGGTCCGCGCCGCGCCTCCGCGCTCGCTCTGGGACCGGATGGTGGTCGGGGGAGCGATGGGGATCTCGGCCGCGATCGCCGACCGGGCGTCCGAGGCGGTCACCGACGCGATCCTCGGCCTCGGCGGTTCCGGCGGCCTGCGCTAACCGTTATCTAGCCGCCGGCGGTCCTGGGGACCGTGCCCGACAAGAAACGTTCCGGCTTCTCCAGCGCCGCCGGGCTCATCCAGTACTACGACATGGAGGAGAGCCGGTCGCTCAAGATCAACCCGTACCTCGTCTTCGGGCTGGGGATCGGGGTCGCGTTCCTGGTCGAGATCCTGAGCTGGCGGCTCGTCTAGACCGCCGCCTCGAGCTCCGGCGCGAGGCCGGGGAGGAAACGTTCCGCCGAGCCGTTGCCCAGCAACACCACCTTCGAGTCGGGGGACTCGTCCAGCACCCGGTAACCGGTCCGGCGCGCGAGACGGGAGGCGAACGCAGCGATCTCCGCGTGCTCCGGGACGTGGTCCCGGCCGAGCCGCTGGCGCGAGCGCCCCATGTACACGTAGCCCTTCGGCTCGATGAAGTCCGGGCGGGCCAGCAGATCCATCTCGCCGTAGGCGTCGGCCCAGCCGAGGTTCCAGCCGCGGACCAGCGTGTGCCGAACGACGCGCCGGGTCCGCAGGCCCCGGACGATCTCGAGCGACTCCTGCAGGCGCGCCCAGGCGTCCTCCTGCGCCGGCAGCGTCAGCCGTCGGAACACCTCCTCGTTCGGTGCGGTCACCGAAACGTACAGCTGCGTCGGCAGCGGCGCGAGCGCCCGCAGGGCGTCCGGGTTCGTGCCGTTCGTCACCAGGAACGTCGTGATGCCCCGCTCGTGGCAGAGCTCCAGGAACCGGTTCATCTTCGGGTAGAGCGTCGGTTCGCCCGTCAGCGAGATCGCGATGTGACGCGGGCTCTGCGCCTCGGTCCAGCGCTCGAGCGGGACCGAGGCGTCCCCCTTGAAGCCGGAGAGGATCCGCCGCTGGGCGTCGATCGACCGGTCCAGCAGCGTCTCGGGGTCGTCGTAGGCGACCATCGTCTCGTCGTTCTCCCAGCCCTGGTTGCGCCAGCAGAACCGGCAGGTCAGGTTGCACGAGTCGATCGCCGGGGACATCTGCAGGCAGCGGTGGCTCTGGATCCCGTAGAAGCGACCCTTGTAGCAGTCCCGACCCCGCTCCAGCGACTCCCGGCTCCAGTAGCAGAGCTTGACCGCGCTGTGCTTGCCGACCAGCTGGTAGCCCTGCTCGGCGAGGTTCCCCGCGAGGTCCTGGTCCCCCATCGAGCCGTCCGTCGCGAGGCGGGGCCCGTAATATGGGTTCGGGCCCGGTCCTGCCTCCGCGCCCCACGGACACCGGGGGTGCGTCGCCGCCGTGCGCGCACCCCTTGGGCCGTCGGCGCCGGTGCCGTGACCGGAGCAGGACGATGGACCGGAACCTCCGCTGGTTGGCGTTCGGCGCCGTCATCCGGGCGACCGGCCTGAGCCTCGTCCTCCCCTACGTCGCGCTGTTCCTGCGCAACGTCCTGCACGTCGGCTACGTCGAGATCGGCGTTCTCGTCGCGCTGCTCGGGGTGGCCCCGCTCGCCGTCTACCCGTTCGGCGGGGCCATCGCGGACCGGCTCGGCCGGCGGAACCTGCTGGTCGCGGCGCTGGTCCTCGAGGCGGTCAGCGTGCTGGGGACCGGCGCGGCGATGTACGCCCGGAACCTGCCCGCCGTGCTGCTCGCCGGCGGCACGGTCTCGCTGTCCGGGGCCCTGGGGGGACCGGCGTTCTCCGCCTACATCGCCGATCTCGCCGTCGGCTCGGCGCGGACCGAGGGGTTCACCTGGTTCCGCATCGGATGGAACGTCGGGTTCACCGCCGGGGTCCTCTCGGGCGGGGTGCTGATCGGCCTCCTCGGCTTCGCGACGGTCGGCCTGCTCGCCGGGACGGTGCTGGTCGCGAGCACCGCGCTGCTCGGCTGGGCGCTGGAGCCGAGCCCCTACGACCGGGACCGCTCGAAGGGGCTGCCGCGCCCGAAGGGCTCCGTCGACGCGGAGGGCCGGGCGCTCGGGACGTGGCGGCTGCTCGGCCGCGACCGCCTCTTCCTCGCCTTCTGCGCCGTGCTCGCCGTCGCGCAGCTGTCGGTCAGCCAGTGGGGGACGATCTTCCCGCTGTACGCCAACACCGTCCTCCACCTGCCGTACGCCGAGGTCGGCGTCGGGCTCGCGCTGAACGGGGTCCTCGTGGTCGCGGCGCAGGCCCCGACGACCCGCCGCGCGCTCGGGCATCGGCACACCACGCTCGTGCACCTCGGGGTGCTGCTGTACGTCGCCGGCTTCCTGTTCTTCGGCACGATCGCGCTGGTGCCGGGCCTCGTGCTCGCCGGCTTCCTCGCCGCCGTGGTCGTCCTGACGATGGGGGAGAACGTGCTGTCGATCCCGACGACGACGCTCCCGTCCAACCTCGCCCCGCCGGGGGAGGTGGGCGCCTACAACGGCGCCTACTTCGCGATCACCGGCGTCGGCCAGGTCCTCGCGACGACCTTCGGCGGCCTCGTTCTCGCGCTGGGCCTGGCCGCGCCGCTCACCTGGGCGATCCTGATGGTCCCGGCGGTCCCCGCGCTGGTCGTCAGCGCGCTCTGGGTCGCGCCGAAGGTCCCCGCGGCGCCGAACCGGGCGTGAGGCCGGCCCGGACGGCCTACGTGAACTCTTCCCGCTCGAACAGCAGCAGGCCGACCGCGGCCGTCCCGATCAGGTAGCCCAGCATGATGACGAACCCCTCCGCGATCCCCGGGGTCCAGGTGGTCGACTGGACCATCATCCGGCCGATCATGGTCGTGGTGGTCGTCTTCGTGCCGAAGATCCCCCAGTTCACCCCGGAACCGAAGACGTTGCCGATCGTCGACTCGGCGTAGGAGATCACCATCCACGGCTCGATCTTCACCAGGCCGACGATGACGTCCTGCAGGATCGTGAAGCCGAAGAGGAACAGGATCGCCGTCAGGACGAAGCCGTAGGCGCTGGTCTTGAACAGCGAGCTGAAGAAGAAGGTCGCGCCCAGCACCGCGCCGAGGTAGACGAGGGCCAGCGCCAGCGACAGCAACAGCTGCCAGGGCACCGCCCCGGTGCCGAAGTAGTAGGCGCCGTTGGCCAGCAGGATCGCGAGGAACACCAGCATCGTCGCCGCGGCGGCGAGGTACGCCGCGATGAACTTGCCGACGTAGACGGTGGTACGACGGATCGGCAGGCCCATCAGGAAGTAGCCGGTCTTGTTCTGGAACTCGCCGGCGATCGCGTCCCCCCCGAAGAAGACCGCCGCCAGGACGATGACGAGGTCGATCCCGCCGCCCCAGAAGGAGCCGTAGAACGCGACGTTGGAGGAGACCAGGCCCCCGCGGAAGTGGGCGACCAGCGCCGTGAGGATCGCCCCGATGACCGCGATGATCGCGATCAGGGCCACGAAGCGCCTGGAGCGCAGGTACTCGCGCAGCTGGTAGCGGGTCAGCTTGAACACCTGCTCGGAGGAGACCGGCACGCGCAGGCGACCGGCAGCGCCGTCCACGACCGCGCCCACCGCTCAGTCCCCCCGGGAGATCTGCTGCAGGTAGATCTCCTCCAGCGCGCTCTCGGACTCGGCGACGCTGAGCAGCCCGAGGTGCAGGCCGACCAGGCCTTCGATCAGCCGCTCCTGGCCCCCGGCGCCGCCCTGGAAGCGCAGCCGAACCCGCTTGGGGTCCAGCCGCTGCGACCCCGTCACGCCGGGGAGCGCCGCCAGGCGCGCGTCGTCGGCCGGCTCGAGCGGCCGGGCGAAGCTCGCGTCCAGCGAGGCATGCCCGTCCGAGAAGCGGGTGGTCACGTTCTCCAGCGTGTCGTAGAACAGCAGCTTGCCACGGTCGATCAGCGCGACCTCGTCGCAGACGTCGACGACCTCGCTGAGAATGTGGCTGCTCATGAAGATCAGCCGGCGGCTCTTCTTGAGGTCCCGGACGATCGCCCGGACCTCCGCCATCCCCCGGGGGTCCAAGCCCGTCGACGGCTCGTCCAGCAGCAGGACCGCCGGGTCGTGGACCAGGGTCGCGGCGATGTTGATCCGCTGCTTCATCCCCTTGGAGAAGCGGCCGACCTTCTGGTCGGCCCACTCCGTCATCTTGACCTCGCCGAGCACCGTCGCGATCCGCTCGGCACGCTCGGCCGGCGGGACGCCGCGCAGGTCCGCGACCATCTCGAGCGCCTCGTTCGGGGTGAGCGACGGATAGATCTCCGGGCTCTCGATGAGCACCCCCGCGTCGGCGAGCGCAGCCTTGCGGTCCTCGCGGACGGAGACGCCGTTCAGCAGCGCGTCGCCGCGCGTCGGGAAGATCATGTTGGTGAGCAGCTTGAGGGTCGTGGTCTTGCCGGCGCCGTTCGGCCCGAGGAAGCCGACGCACTTCGTCCCCTCGATCTTCAGGTTGAGGCCGTTGAGGGCGGTGAAGTGCCCGAACGACTTCGTGAGGTCGCGGGTCTCGATGGACGGCACGGTCACGAGCTTGGGCACCCCGAAGAGAGCGGCAGGAGAGGTGCCGGTCGGGGAGACTTAACGGCTCCGGGGCGTGCGCCGCCGAGACATGGGGGCAGGCCGGAGAGCGCTCCCACCCCGCTCCCGCGCGTCCGGCCCCGGGTTCACGCTGGGCGAGCCCGCGGACGGGCGGGCCCGGGCGCCGCGGAAGAGGGGGAACGGCGCAGGCTCATGGAGTTCAGCAGGACGGTGGTCGACGAGAGCCCCATCGCCACGGCACCGAGGACGGGCAACACGGAGTAGACACTCAGCCCGAAGAGGGGGACCAGGGCGCCGGCGGCGATCGGCAGGAGGACGGTGTTGTACCCCACGGCCCAGAACAGGTTCCCTCGGACGCGCCCGACGACGCGGCGCGCCGTCCGCAGCGCCTGCGGCACGCCGGTGAACTCCGAGCGGACCAAGAGGACCTGACCGCTCTCGCGCGCCACGTCGGCGCCGGTACCGAGCGCGATCCCGAGGTCGGCGGCGGCGAGGGCGGGGGCATCGTTGATCCCGTCGCCCACGAAGGCGACCCGACGACCCTGACGCTGAAGGTCCCGGACGAGCCCGACCTTCCCTTCCGGGGGCACTCCGGCGTAGACCTCGGACAAGCCGAGCGCCGCGGCGACCGGCGCGGCGGCGCGGGGATGGTCGCCGGTGACCATGGCGACCCGGATCCCGTCGGCCCGCAGCTCAGCGACCCCCTCCGGCACGCCGGGGGCCAGGGGGCTCCGGAAGGACAGCGCCCCGACGGGGATCCCGTCGCGGACCAGCACCGACCAACTCAGGCCGCGCTCCGCCACCTTCTCGGTCCACTCGCGCAGCGGCGAGCGACCGAAGGCTGCGGCCTCCACCGCCTCCTCCCGGACCAGGGCGATCGGGCGCCCGTGCAGGCTAGCCCGAACCCCCGAGCCGGGGTCGAGCGCGGCCCCCTCGACCGCGACGGGGGCCAGGCCCTCCGCCGCAGCGCGGGCCAGCACCGCGGCGGCCAGCGGGTGGCGGATGCCCCGCTCGAGCCCGGCGGCGAGGCCGAGGACCTCGGCCGCGCGGATCGGAGGGACGGAGAACACCTCCTCGACCTCCGGCACGCCTTGCGTGAGCGTGCCGGTCTTGTCGGTCAGCACCGTGTCGATCGTGGCGGCGCGCTCGATCGCGTCCCCCCCGCGAAAGAGGATGCCGGACTCCGCCGCCGTACCGGTGCCGACGAGGAGCGCTGCGGGCGTCGCCAGCCCGAAGGCGCACGGACAGGCGGTGACGACGACTGTGACGAAGACGAGGACGGCGACCGGGACGGTGAACCCGGTGAGGATCAGCCAGAGCGCCGAAGCGCCCAGGGCGAGCGCCAGCACGACGGGGACAAAGACCGCGGCCAGCCGGTCGGCCTGCCGCTGGAGCGGTACGCGCGCAAGCTCCGCCTCGTGCAGGAGCGAGCCGACCTGGGCGACGTAGGCGTCCGGCCCTACGGCGGTCGCTTCCACGACGAGCGGGCCGTCGACGTTGCGGCTGCCGGCGAGCACCCGGTCCCCCGCGACCTTGCGCACCGTCCCGGATTCGCCGGTCAGCAGCGACTCTTCGACGGCGCTCGTACCCTCGAGGACGAGCCCGTCGACGGGCACCCGGTCCCCCGCGGCGACCCGGAGCCGCTCCCCGGCGCGGAGCTCCGCCACGGGGACGGTGCGGTCGACCGTCCCGTCCACGAGCGTCGCGGTGCGGGGCAACAGGTCGGCGAGGGCGCCCAGCGCCGAGCCGGCACGCCGGCGGGCGAGTAGCTCGAGATAGTTCCCGGTGAGAATCACCGTGAGGATGAGCGCGGACGCGTCGAAATACGTCGCTCCGGGGAGGCGCCCGGGCAGGAGCACTACCGCCAAGCTGTAGGCGTACGCCGTGGAACTGCCGACCGCCACCAGCAGGTCCATGTTGCCGTAGCCTCGACGGACCGCGGCGGCGGCCCCCGTGTAGAAGCCCCAACCGGCGTACGCTTGCACGATGCCGGCCAGAAGCGCCTCGACGTCGGTGCCCCCGGCAAGGCGGGGCCCCCAGGCGAGCCCGACGACCGCAAGCGCGAGGGGCCAAGCGACGGCCAGACGCCAAGCGAGGCGACGGCGGGAGGCCTCGGGGTTCGCGAAGGTGCCCAGGCACTCGGGGGAGCAGAAGTAGTAGGCGCGGTTGTCGCGCAGGAGCCGCAAGGCCTGCGGGCCCTCCTCGACCGCCATCCCGCAGACCGGATCGGTCGCGAACCGCTTCGGCGGTTCCGTCACGATTCCCTCCGATCGACCGGACGGGGGCCGGCGAACTGGCGGCCGAACGAACTATCCCGGACCGCGACGGCTGGCTGCCCCTGGATGCTCCGGAGGGCGGCCGGGTCCGGTGAGGATCGCCCGCCACCGGTCCTTGGCGGCGCATTCCGCGGAGTCACGGACGAGGGTCCCCCGATGGCCCCCTCCCCTCGGCCCTTATGAGAGGGCGCGTCTTGCCGTCTTGCTCGAGCGGACCATGACCGGGGTCCGGGCCCGGAGGCAGGCGGGCGGCTCCGCCGCGGCGTGGGGTCTGACCGCCGGCATCGCGGCCTTCCTGTTGATGGCCTCCTTCGCAGGGCCGCTGCCCAGGGCCGCCGGGGCTGGCCCGGCGCTGAGCCCGGAGTCGGACCTCGGCCCGATCCCGTCTGATCCCGCGCTCTCGGCCGCCGGTCCGACCGGGTCGGGGGTGTCTCCGGCGGCCCCTCCGGGGCCGGGCGCCTCGGCGGGGGCTCCGAGTCTCGACGCGTCGGTGGACTCCGGGGCGCTGGCCCAAGCGAAGCACGACGGGGTCGATCTCGACTATCTCTTCCCGCCCCACCCGTCGCCGAACGCGACCGAACGGGTCACGGCCGCGGCTCAGGGCCACGTCCAGGGGTACTATCGTAGCCAGCCGGCACCGGTCGGCCTCAGCTACCTGGGCCTCTCCGCGGGGGCGAACGGCTCGGTCCAGGCGACTGAGCTCAACACCTCGAGCGTGCAGGGTCGGGTCGACACGACCGGGGCCGGCATCGTCGCCGACGACCTCGACCTCAGCACGCCGGACGCGTACTCGATCCAGCTGAACGCCGTGGCGACGAACGTCGTGCTGTTCGGCCACGGTGGCTACTCGTTCTGGGTCCAGGCCGTGCTCGAGGTGCGACCGGCCGCCCAAAGTCTGGCGCTCATCACCAACGTCTGGAACTTCTCGTCCTCGGCCCTCGAGTTCACCGGCAATGCGCTCTACGCTCACGGCCCGAACGGGGTCGTCGCGCCGGGGGAGCTGTACTACTCCGAGGTCTGGGTCCAGGACGTTAGCTACCCGTGGAACGCGACCCTGACCGTCTCCTCCAACCTCTCCGGTGGAAGAGACGCCATCTACTTCACGGTCGGGCTCACCGGGCCGTCGGTGCCGAGCCGTCTGGCCGCCGACACGTTCGACTGGGTGGTCTTCAACTCGATACCGGCCTCCGGGGCCAGCGGAACGGTCCTCCCGGCGAACTTCACGGCGAACGGTCTGCAGTACAACCCCGCAGGGCTGGTCGACGACTTCGAGCTCGACCTGGGCGGGCCGGGCGGCGGGAGCGAAGCGGACTTCGCCTCCGCGGACGCGGCGCTAGGCCTCGCCTACTGGAACGCGACGGCCGGGGCCTACCAGCCGGTGCCGGCGGCGTACAGCTACGGCACCGACACCGGGGAAACGGCCTCCGGCGCCACCGTCGCCTGGTCGGACAATGCCTCGGCCGCCCCGGGGGGCCTGGCCAGCTACGGCACGATGACGACCGGCCCGTCGTTCCTGGAGGGCTTATGGAACCTGACCGGGCCCGAGGGGTCCTTTCCCGTAGCGCTGGCGACCCGCCCGTCGAACGCGTTCACCGTGGTGACCCCGCTCGGCAACGCCTCCTCGCCGTTCCTCTCCGACGCGCCATCGGTGGCCGCGGGCGCCTTCTCGGACGTGATCGACCTGACGCCCGGAGCGTACGCGTTCACCACCGAACTCAGCGGCTACGTCCCCGTCACCGAGACGCTGAACCTGACCGGTCCGACGAGCCTCGAGCCGACCCTGGTGGCGTCCGGCTCGGCGGGGCTCTACACGCCGCTCTGGGCGACGAACAACAGCCAGCTCGCGGCGATCTCCTCGGCCGGAACAGGCACCCCGCAGGACCCGTACGTCCTCTTCACGGGCGGCGCGGGCGGGGTCCAGGTCCTCGGCCCCGAGTTCGGGTTGTACAACGACTACACGTACCCGGTCTATCCCGGCCTGCTGCTCCAAGGGACGAACGCCTCGGTCGAGGTCGACGGTCTGCCGGAGTTCGCCGCGCCCACCGAGTGCGGAGCACGAGGGTGCCTGGTGCCCCTGCCGGCGGCCAACGACCTGCCGCTCTGGGTCGCGAACGCGTCGGACGTCGCGCTGGTGAACACGACGGTCACCGGCGGCTGGTTCTCGTACCTCCTGTTCAACCCCGGCTTCAGCAATCCGTTCGACGCCGTCTTCTACGCCTCGACCGACAACCTCGTCTGGAACGACACCTTCGCCTCGCCGTCCTCGGGCCTCCTCCTGTTCGAGGGGCCGGGCGCGGACGGCCTGCCGGCGCAGACCGGAGGGGACAACACGATCTGGGGCAACACCTTCTACCAGACGAGCTCGACCGGGGGGACCATCCCGTCGAACTGGGGCGTGGGGATCGAGGTCGCCGAGAGCGGGGACCTGGTGTTCAACAACTACGTGGCCACGCCGACCACGGCGGCCGAGCCGTCCTACCTCCTGTACTCGGGGCAGGCAACGACCTATCGGGACAGCTGGAACATCACCCCCGACAGCGCGCCGCCGAGCCTCACCGAGTTCCCCTTCTGGCCCCTCACCGGGCCGAACATCCTGGGGGGCCCGCAGCAGTCCGGCAACTACTGGTGGGACTACGGAGACCCGCTGAACTTCTTCACGTCCGGGAACAACAGCCTCGGCGTCCTGCCGTACCGGGAATCGGTCGGCGTTGACTTCCAGATCTCGGCGAGCGGGTACTACCGGCCCTGCCAGCCGTTCGGCTGCTCCTCGTCCATCGCCTCCGGCGGGGACGCGAGTCCCCTGACCTACGGCGCCGGCGCGTTCTACGAGGTCCAGGTGCACGCTGCCGGGGTCTCTCCGGAAGCGCTCTGGGGGTTCCAGATCGCTCCGGCGGGCTCTGCGCGCCGGTTCCCGAGCTTCGACATCGGCTGGACGAACTTCGTCAGCGAGGGCCCGCCCTACCAACCGACGACGTTACCGCTTTGGCTCCCCGCCGGCCGCTATGCGTACGCCAGCACGGGCGAGGGCCTGGTCCTAGCGAACCCCCACCCCGCGGCGTTCGACGTCACGGGCAACCTCACGGTGAGCATCGGGCTGCGGCTCGCGGTCGGCTACGGTGAGCTGCGGTTCGTCGAGACGGGGCTGCCCGTCGGTACCTGGTGGTACGTGTTCGTGTTCGGTTACTGGACCGTCTACCCCGCGGCGGCCCTGGAGAGCTCGACGAACACGGTGGTCTGGATCGTCCCGGTGGGACCGGCCACGGTCTATCCTCAGCCCTCGTTCGCCGGAGGGTTCGAGACGGCCCGCCCGGCGTTCGACCTGCAGGTAGACCACACGACGACGACCGTGCGCATCCGCTACGTCCCGTACCGCTACCCGGTCGAGTTCCGGGAGACGGGCCTGCCGCCGGGACGGAGCTGGTCGGTCCACGTCACCGGCACCTCCGTGAACGGCACGAGGGTCGACACGACGGTGCGCTCGCGCGGGCCCACGCTCAACGTCTCCCTTCCCAACGGCACGTTCAACTACACCGTCGGCCGGCTCGCCCGCTACACCGTCAGCCCGGGACGGTACGGCAACGTGACGGTCGACGGGGGGCCGGCGAGCGTCACGCTCCAGTTCGGTGCCGCCGACCCGTCCGCCAGCCGGTCATCGGACCGACCCGTCCCGATCCCTCCGGCCCCGGAGTGAGCGGTCGTACCTCCGCAGGGGCTCCGCCCGCGAGCGCGGCAGCCGGACCGGTCCAGGCCTCGGATGCGACCGACCGCGGGCGCCGGTCTTCGGGGCGGTTCGGGCCCGGTACCTGAAATCCTTCCGGGTCTCGCTCCGGAACGGCGCGATGGTGCAGAACCTGACGGCCTCCGAAGTCGCCCAACGTCTGCGGTCCCAGGAGGCGTCCTTTCTCCTGCTCGACGTGCGCGAACCGTTCGAGCGGGATCTGGCGCGCATCGAGCCGTCCCTGCACATCCCCATGCAGCAGGTGCCCGAGCACCTCGACCAGCTCCCCCGGGAGGCGACGATCGTCGTCTACTGCCACTCCGGCGGACGTTCCGCTGCGGTCGCCGGGTTCCTCGAGCACCAGGGTTACGAGCGCGTGGCGAACCTCAAGGGCGGCATCGACGCCTGGTCCCGCGAGGTCGACCCGTCGGTAGAGCGGTACGGCTGAGCGCCTCGCCCGGATCGGCCCGGGCGGTCCCCGTGCGACCGGGGTCGCGACGGATCGGCTCAGCGCGCGCCGGTCCTCGGGGCACGGTGTTCGGCGACCGCGGCCGAGGACTCCCCCAGCAGCTCGTCGGGCTCCTCGGCCGGCGGACGACGGACCGGCCGTCCGACGGGCGGGCTCAGGATCTCGACGTAGGCGCGCATACGCCAGTAGGTGTCCAGGAACTCCTGCCCGCGGGGCGTGATCGCGTAGGCCGGCCGACCGTCGATCTCCTCGCTCTTCAGCAGGCCGAGCGCGAGCAGCCGGTCGAGGAAGCGGCGGAGCCGGTCGACCGGCATGCCCGCCCCGTACGAGACCCGCGTCACGCGCGCCGTCCCGTGGTAGCGCTTGACCACCTCGAGGACGGTAGCGTAGAGGTCGGTCAGCTCACGACGGCGCGTCGCGCCCCCGTTGGCCGCCGGGAGCTCGGGCATCGCCAGCGCCCCCCTGCTCAGATCGGGAACGGCGGAAGGGTGTCGACCTTCTGCGGCGGAGCGCGCGCCCGGAGGTCCCGGCCCGCTTCGCAGCTGACTGAGTAGAGCACCTCGTCGACCTGCACCCCCTCGCCGAGCCGGACCTCCCGACCGACGACCCGACGGGCCTCGACGTAGTCCTCCAGATGGATGCGGTCGCCGTACACATCGTGGACCCGCGCCTTCGCCCCGACGCGGACCTCGACGCCGACGAGGGGCCCGCTCGCCCGGGCCTTGCGGTCGAGCTCGAGCCGGGCGGCACGCAGCCCGTCGCGGGTGGTCACCGTCCCGCCGATCTCGGCGTGCCCGCTGAAGACCGCGCGCCGCGCCTCCAGCTTGCCACCGACCTCCAGGTCGGCCCCTTCGAGCGCCTCCCGGACCGAGATCGCGCCGCCGACCTCGGTCGACCCGGCGACCTTGAGCGAGCCCCGAACGTCGAACTTGCCGCCGACCTCGAGCCGGTCGCCGACCCCGTCGCCGGCGATCGAGCCGAGGCCGCCGACCTCGAGCCGCCGGAACGACAGGCTCCCGTCAGCGGAGAACATCCCGCCGACCTCGACATCGCCCCCCTTTGAGCCACCGGCGAGGCTGGCGATCCCGCCGACCTCCAGCGAGCCGAACGTCAGCGGGGCCTCCGAGCGGAAACGGCCGCCGACCTCGACCGACCCCCGGACGATCCCTCCCTGCAGTCGGGCGGTGCCGCCGACCTCCAGGGTCTCGAGCTCGACCTCCGCCACTTCGACCGCGCCGCCGGCCTCGACCTTGCCGGCGGTCAACTTGCCGCCCAGGTTCAGCCGGCCGCCGACCGCCACGTGCTGCGCGGAAAGGGTCGATCGACCCTCCAGACGGCCGCCGACCTCGAACGCGTCGGCCTTGGCCGGTCCGGCGATGCTCAGTCCCCGGTCCAGGTCGACCTTGGCGGCGGTGAGGGCCCCCTCGACGTCGAGCTTGCTGTCGTGTCCGTGCACGTCGCCGCGCACGGTGAGGTCTCCCCGGACCGTCAGCTCCCCGTCCTCGATCCGCAGACTGGAGCACTCCACGGGTCCCGCGATCTCCGCGTCCCCGTCGCAGCGCAGCTCCCCGGCGACCGCCAGGCGGCCGTCGACGTCGATCCGCGCCCCGCGTTCGACCCTCAGGTCCCCGTCGACCGCGCCGAGGCGGACCCGAGCGCCTCGGGGCACGCGATGCTCGGTCACGTCAGGGAGGACGACCGGGCGGGGTAAAGGGCTGCCTCACGCCCGGTGACCATCCGACGTGCCGTCGAGGTAGTCCTAAGACGCCGACGGCGGTCGGACGGCCGTGACCGACTCGCTCGAGCGGGTGCGGGCCGACGTCGTCGCGTGCCGGCGCTGCCCCCGCCTGGTCGCCTACCGGGAGAGGATCGGTCGGGAGCGCAAGCGGGAGTTCGCCGCGCAGACGTACTGGGCCCGGGGGGTCCCCGGCTTCGGCGACCCTCGGGCTCGCCTGGTGGCGGTCGGCCTCGCACCGGCGGCGCACGGCTCGAACCGCACCGGTAGGGTCTTCACCGGGGACCGTTCGGCGGCGTTCCTGGTGCGGGCGTTCCACGCGGCGGGCTACGCCAGCCAGCCGACCTCGACCGCCCGGGGCGACGGGCTCGCCTACCGGGACCTCTACCTGACGGCCGCGGTCCGCTGCGCGCCCCCGGGGAACCAACCCAACGCCATCGAGACGGCCACCTGCGCGCCGTATCTGGAGCGCGAGCTCCGACTGCTCACCGAGACCCGCGCCGTCCTCGCCCTCGGCGGGTTCGCCTGGACCGCCGTCCAGGAGGCGGCGGCCGCCGTCTGGGGGGTGCCGGT
>JASHYB010000021.1 GCA_030043255.1 Thermoplasmata archaeon
CGCGCCTGGTGTGCAGGGACCTCGGACCGAGATCGTCCGCCCTAGGGGCGGGAGCGGCGACGCACCGTGATCGGGATGCGCCCGGCGGCGAACTCCAGCTCGGCGATCTCGACCGGATCGACCAAGGTCGCCGCGATATCGATCAGGATCGGGGCCCCCAGCGAGACCTGCAGGGCGCGCGCGCCGAGGATCCGCGCCCGCTCGAAGCGCGTGTACTCCTCCGGGGACCGGAGAAGCGGACCCGAGCGATCGCTCACGGAACTGCTCCCGGTCGCCGCGGGCAGCGCAGCGGCCATCAAGAGGGCGGCCACTCAGGCCACATTATATCACCTTTGGGGACCGGAGGCAGCGCGCGCGGCGTCGACCGCCCACGCCGGTCGGCGGATCCGGGAACGCGTCCGCCCTCGGTGCTCCCGGGGGCGACCCGCCGTGGTACGCCGCAGCCCGGGACGCTCCGGGCCGCCCGCTCGGCGCAACCTATATCATCCGCGAGACGGCGTGATGCTTCGCGCTCTATGCGCACGCTCTTCCGGGGTCCGGCGCTCGTCACGGCCCTCGCGACCCTGGTGGTGGCGGCTGCGCTCGCGGGGCTGCCGGCGCAAGGCCGGGCGGCGGTCGGAACGTCCGTCGCCGTTCACCCCTCCGCGGACTTCTCGCTGGGGTACGACGGGATTAGCCCCGCGGCGATCAGCCTGAACTGGACCGCGTCGACCGCGGGGGACTTCGAGAACTACTCGGTCTTCTACTCGACCAAGGGCGCGACCGGCCCCTGGACCTTCTACACCGCGGTGACCGACGAAGGGACGCCGGCCGTCGTGGTGGCCGGCCTGACCCCCGGCGCGAAGTACTGGTGGAACGTCACCGCCTACACCAGCGGCATCCTGCTCGGCATCGGCGCGACCACCACCTACAGCACGATCCTCGACCAGGCGCAGCCGACGCTCGCCCACCTCATCGCGACCAAGGAGACCTCCGACGCGGTGACGGTGAACTGGACCAACAACGCGACGTACACGAGCAGCGCCGCGTATGCGACGTACGGCGTCGGGATCCTCTTCGGCTCGTACGTGGTGGCGGTCGAGAGCGGCGGCACGACGGAGTACCAGTCGGCGATCACCGATGAGGCGACCAACACCACCACCGTCGAGAGCCTGAGCCCCGGGACCAACGGCTACTCGTTCTACCTCGAGACCTCCGATTGCGTCGCCGCCTGCTCGGGCAGCTCGCCGCAGTACTCCACCACCCAGTCGAACGTCGTCGTGGCGGGCACCGCCGTCGGGCTGACCGCCGCCGTCTCCCCGCTCGCGGTGACGACGGACGTCGGGCTACCGGTCGCCTTTGCCTGCACGCCCGCGGGGGGGACGCCGCCGTACGCCTTCGGCTGGAACTTCACGAGCGGCTCGACGTACGCGGCCGGCCCCGGCACGAGCGGGACGACCTACACCGCCGCCGGCACCTACACGGTCACCTGCAAGGTGACCGCGACCTCCGGCAGCACGGTCACGGCCCCCGTCACGGTGACCGTGAACCCCGTGCCGAAGCTCACGGCCAGCGCTTCCGCCGGGAACGTCACGGCCGGGACCTCCGTGACGTTCCGCTGCGCCGCCACGCCGGGGAGCCCGCCGGTCACGGTGCGCTGGAGCTTCGGCGACGGAAGCTCGGCCCCGGCGGTCGTCGGCGCGGACTCGCCGGGCACGGCGTGGAGCAACGCCACGTGGAGCTACGCCTCGAGCGGGACGTACGTCGCCCAGTGCACGGTGGTCGACACGGTGGGCGGCCGCGCCGTCGCCTCCGTCGTGGTCCACGTCCAGCCGAAGCCGGGCACGCCCTGGCTCTCGGCGTGGCTGATCCTGCTGGGGGCCCTGGCGGCGGGCATCGTGGTGGCGGTCGTCGCGGGGGTGACGCGCCGGCGCGACGAGGACGCCCGGCGCAGCTCGGCGATGTCCCGCTGGCTGCCGCCCACCGGTCCGGCCGCGGCGGTCCACGGTGCCAAGGTCTGCCCGAAGTGCGGGGCGTCGAACGTGCCGCTGCGTCGGACCTGCCAGGCCTGCGGCACGCCGCTGCCCCGCACGCCGAGCCCGTAGGCGGACGGCAGCCCCGCGGGCGCGCTCAGGCGTAACCGAACTGCCGCCGGGCGAACTCGGTCATCCGCTCGGGGCTCCACGGCGGTTCCCAGACCACCTCGACCGCGACGTTCGGGGCGCCGGAGGCGCGCCGCGCGGTCTCCTGGACCTCGTGGACCAGTTCCTCCACCGCCGGGCAGCCGGGGCTGGTCATCGTCATGCGGATCCGCAGCGCGCCGTCGTCGGCCCAGTCGAAGCCGTAGAGCAGGCCGAGGTCGACGATGTTCATCGGGATCTCCGGGTCGTAGACGTTCTTCAGCGCCGACCGGACGCTCTCCTCCGCCGCCGCGTGCGGGCCGCTCGGCGCGCCGGCCGTCGGCGCCGGCGCGGTCGGGCCCGCCGGCGCCGGTGCCGAGAGCGAGGGGAGGAACGGTCCGACCACCTCGAAGCCGGGCGGGCTCACGTCGGTCCGGTAGCGGACCTCCGCGTCCCGCAGGAACGATACGCTCGCCTCGTCGACCAGGAGCGGGACCCCGTCGATCGTGACCGGCAGGTCCCGGGGGCTCGCGCGGTCCAGCATCATCTGGGCGTGCGGGCGCATCCCACGCTCGACCCACAGCCGCACCCCGAGGCCGGCGGCCCGCCCGCCGAGCGCGGCGCGCAGCGCGTCGCGGGCCGGCGCGGTCAGCTTCAGGCGCAGGGAGTCGGTCGACGGTCGGCCGCTCGCGCCGGCGGCTCCGGGCTCGGGCATGCCGGAGGAAGGGCGCGCTCGCGCCTTTACTCCTCCCGGCGGTCCCCCGCGCCCGTCAGCCGCCCGTCACGTCCCCGAGGAACTCGCGGATCGTCCCGACGAACTCGCGGGGCTGCTCCAGCACCACCAGATGGCTCGACCGGGGCAGGACCCGCAGGTGGGCCGGCTCGATGCGTTCGTTCGCCTCGACCGCCGCCTCGAAGAAGTAGTCGTAGCGCCCGACGACGACCGCGGTCGGGACCTCGATCCGGGAGTAGTACTTGCGCCCGTCCCACTTGGCGACCGTGCCGTCGACCTCGAACTCGTTGCCGGAGCGGCAGAGCATCGCCCGGTAGACCGGCGTCGCGAGCTTGGTCGCCTTCAGGTCGGGCGGCATGCCGCGGAGGAAGCGCGTCGCGAACGGCCGCTGGATCGCCTCGGCGAGCGTGCGGTACTCGTCGGTGTCGAACGCGCGGTTCCGGGTCAGCTCGCGCAGCCGCTGGCGCTGCGCGGGGGAGGCGGCCGCGATCATGCGGCGGTTCGCCGCCCGCACCTCCTCGCCGCTGCCCGCGGTCCCGCAGAGCAGCAGCGAGGTGAGGTGGTCCGGATAGCGGTGGGCGTACTCCAGCGCGGCGAAGCCGCCGGCGGAGAAGCCGAGCAGGTGGAGCTCGCGGATCCGCAGCGCCCGGCGGATCGCCTCGACGTCCTCCGCCTGGTGCGCCACCGTGTAGTCGGCCTCCCGCCGGGGGGCCCAGCTGTGGCCGACCCCGCGCGGGTTGAACAGGATCACCCGGAGGTTCGCGGAGGCGAGACGGAGCAGGCCCCGCAGGTAGTGGTACGTCATCCCCGGGCCGCCGGGGTGGACCAGCAGCGTGGCGGGGCCCTTGCCCTGGGCGATGTACTCGAACGACCGGCGCCCCGGCACCGGGACCCTGCGCGGGCGCGCCACGACGCCGGGTAGTCCGGCGACCGCAAAAGCGTCGCGCGGAGCGCGGGAGGGTAGCCGGTTACTGGATCGGCCCCAGGTCCATCGTGCGGAAGCCCCAGATCGCCGCCCCGAAGGAGACCGCGGCCAGCCCTCCGAGGACGCCCAGCGAGACCAGGTCGGAGGAGCCGAGCGTGGCCCGGAAGGCGTCGCGGATCGTGTTCGCGGCGTACGTCAGCGGGTTGGCGTAGAAGATCGCGGCGAGGACCCTCGGCGTCGAGGAGGTCACCGGGTAGTAGACCGTCGACAGGAAGATGACGAACAGCTGCAGGAACGACTGGATCGTGAAGTAGGCGTTCGCCGACCGCAATCGCGTGCCGAGGGAGATGAGCAGCCCGGCGAAGAAGATGCTGCCGAGCGCGACGGTGAGCAGCACCGCGCCGAGGCGGAACGGCGAGAGCGCCGGCAGCCCGATGAACGGGAGCCCGACCAGCAGCATCACCCCGACGCCGACGAGCGAGAACAGCAGCGTCGTGAGCACGAGCCCGCCGAGGTACTCCGCGCGGAGGAACGGCCCGCTGAAGATCTGCTCGACCATCGCCCACCGCCGGTCGAGCCAGAACAGGTTGCCGGAGACCACGCCGCCGGTGATCATCTGGAAGGCGACCATCCCCGGCACGAGGAACTCGGTGTACGACGTCCCGCCGGTGACGCTCACCGGGATGATCGAGCTGAACATCGTGCCGAGGACGACGATCGTGATCGCCGGCTGGCCGAAGCGGATGATGATCGTCAGCGGGTCGAGGTTGGAGGCGAAGTTCCGGGCCACGAGCCGCAGCACCGGCGGCAGTCTCACGAGGTCCCTCCGGTGCCCTCCGGGAGGCTCGGGGACGCGGAGGCGCCCCGGTCCCCGTCCGCGGAGGCCTCGTCGGTCTGCTCGATCATCCCGAGGAAGGCGCTCTCCAGGGTCACCGCCTCGACGGAGAGCCGGTCCACCCCGAGGCCCCGCTCCTGCGACCAGCGGGTGACCCACGGCAGCAGCTCCTCGGCCGTCGTCGCCTGGAAGACGACCCGCCCGGCGGCGTCCGCCGACGGCTCCGGCGGGAGCACCGCCGCCCCCCGGCGGGCCAGCTCCGCGACGAGCTCGGCCCGCAGCGCCGCCGAGAGAGGGTGGTCGAACGTCACCGAGACCTCCCGGGCCCCGCCGTGCTGGCGCTTGAGCTGCTCCGCGGAGTCGAGCGCGATCAGGCGCCCCAGGTGCAGGACGGCGATCCGGTCGCACAGGGTGTCCGCCTCGTGCAGGATGTGGGTGGTGAACACGATGGAGAGCCCCCCGCGCGCCCGCTCCCGCAGGTACCGCAGGATGCGCCGCCGGGCGATCGCGTCCAGGCCGACGGTCGGTTCGTCCAGGAACAGGATCTCCATGTCGTGCATCAGTTCCCGCGCGACCTGGAACCGCCGGCGCTCCCCGCCCGAGAGCGCCCACGGCTTGCGCCGTCGCGCCGGCCCGAGCTCGAAGAGCTCGATCATCTCCTCGGCGCGGCTCTTCGCCACCTCGCGGGGGACCCCCCACAGGAACGCGTAGAGCGTGAGGTTCCGCTCGACGGTCACGAAGTCGAGCGACTCGGACTGCAGGACGACCCCGAGGCGCGAGCGCAGCTCGCGGCCGCCGGTCCGGATGTCCTGGCCGAGCACGACCGCCGTCCCCTCGGTCGGCGGGAGCAGCGTCGTCAGGAGCCGGACCGTCGTGGTCTTGCCGGCGCCGTTGCGCCCCAGCAGGCCCAGCACCTCGCCGCGGCCGAGACCGACCGACAGGTGCCGGACGGCGAACTTCCCCGGGGCGTACGCGTAGCCCAGGTCGAGCGTCTGCAGCACCGGCGCGCCAGGTTCCATCGCGAAGGGACGACGCAACAGGGTCCCGTTCTTGGCATTTCGGGGCCCGAGCGCTCCCGGACGGCGTCGGTCGGTCGTCCCGGTCGCCGCCGGCCGCGACCGAGCGTCGGATGCGGGCACCGGGATTTGAACCCGGGTTATAGGCTTGGCAAGCCTATGTGATAACCAGACTACACTATGCCCGCGCGGCGTCGCGGCCGGCTCGCGCTGCGAGGGTCGTGGGCCGATCCCGGGCGCCTACGGCGTCCTAGCTCCGGCGTGGTCGCTCCCTCCGCGCCGGCCCGACGCGAGCCCCCACTATAACTCCTCTCCGGCCGCGGCGGTCCCCGTCGGTCCGGGCGGCCCGCCAGCGGCAAGCTCTTTGCCCGGGGACCGGCTGCGCGCCCGGTCGAGCCGCGCCGCGTCTCGTACGACGCGCGCCCGGCCGTCGCACCGGCGGATGACCGACCTCTGGCAGGATGGGGACGCGGCCGCGCTCGCCCGGCCGGGGGATCCGCCGGTCCTGCTGCGGCTCCGCCGCACCCCCCAGGCGATCGGCGAGCGCGGGGTGCTCGACCTCTCCGCACAGATCGGGCGAACCCCGGGCGGGGAGGTCGAGTGGCTCGGGCGACGCTACCGACTGCTCCGCCCGTCGCTCTCCGACCTGCTCGACACGCTCGAGCGGGGGCCGCAGATTGTCACGCCGAAGGACGCCTTCCATCTCGCGTACCTCGCCGGCGTCGCGCCGGGAGCCTTCGTTGCGGAGGCCGGCGCCGGCTCCGGGGCGCTCACCGCCGTCCTGGCGACGCTCGTCGGCCGCGACGGGCAGGTCCGCTCCTACGACCGCCGCGCCGAGCACCTGGAGGCCGCGCGTCGCAACCTGGAGCGCGCCGGCCTGGCGGACCGGGTGACGTTCCTCCTCCGGGACGTCGCCGACGGCTTCGAGGTCGAGGAGCTGGCGAGCGTCGTGCTCGACCTGCCGGAACCGTGGTCGGTGGTGCGCGCGGCCGTCGCCGCGCTGCGGGCCGGCGGCTATCTCGCCACCTACACCCCGACCTACAACCAGCTCGAGCGCACGGTGCGGGAACTGCGCTCCCAGGGCCTGGCCGAGGTCCGGGCGCTGGAGTTGATCGAACGCCCGATCCACGTCGGGGACGGCGGCACGCGGCCCGCGTTCGAGATGCTCGGCCACACCGGGTTCCTCGCTGCCGCGCGGAAGGTCGGCTGACCGTGGTCGACGTCGCGCTGTCCATCGGCGGGGTGGTCGGGGTCCTGCTCTCGGCCGGCTACGTCTGGTCGGAGGTCGGGCGCTACGCCGCCCCGCAGGTGCCGGTGACGGTGTTCAACGAGCGCAAGGTCCTGGCGGCCTACACCGTCGGGCTGTTCGTCGGGGTCCCGCTCGCCGCCGCCTACCTGCTGCTGCTGGCGTCGCTCGCGAACGGCGGGCTGTTCGGCGCGGCGCTGTTCCTCGCCGGGCTCGTCGTCGGGGCCGAGGTCGCCCAGCTGTTCCTGGCCCGGTCCCGCTACTGGGGCCGCGAGCCGGCGCTGCCGTTCTACGTCGTCTCGTTCCGGGCCGGCGTGGGGGGGATCCTGGCGCTGGCGGCGGTCGCCGAGTACCTCGGCGCCGGAACGGCCCTCTCGGTGACGGGGCTTGCCACCGCCCTGCTCACCGCGGTCACCCTGGTCGCCCTCGAGGTCGCCGGCGCCCTGCTCTCGCTGCGGACCCGACCCTCGCCGGCGGCCCGGACGGGGGGGCCGCTCTCGGGAGGGCTGTTCGCGGCCTTCGCGTTCTTCCTGATCGGCCTCGGCCCGACCGCGGGGACCATCGGCGCCGCCGTGGCGCCGCTCGTGGTGCTCGGGGGCGCGATCTACGCCTACCGGGGCCGCCGCGGGCTGTTCGCCGAGGTCCCCCCTCCGGGCGAGGGCCCGCTCCCCCGGAGCGGGGACCGGCCGCTCCCGTACGGGCGTACGTCCCCGCCCGAGGACCCCGCGCGGCAGGATGACGGCCGGTAGCGGTCGCGGCCGACCTGCGCCCAGGCGCACCGACCGGTGCGCCGGCCCGGCCAAGATAGAATCTTAAGGTGGGGCGTGTCGGCCCTCGGCATGCCCAGCGAGGAGGAGCGACCCGCCGACGAGGTGCTCCCGTGGGACCGGCGGTTCCGTCGGGGCCTGAGGACCTACCGGGCGGCAATCTCGATCTTCGTGCTCGCGGTCGGCTTCCTGCTGACGATCCTGGCGCTGGGGGCCTTCACGCCGCTCAGCATGTCGCCGCCGTTCAACTCCATCGACTCCTCCACCGACACGCCGGCGGCGAACTACAACCTGGTGTTCGTCATCGTGGGCCCGATCCTGATCATCCTCGGCGGCTACCTGGTCGGCGCCTACTTCACGGCGCGACGCCGCTTCGACCACCTGATGCTGACGAAGAGCAAGGCCGAGTTCCTCCGCAACATCCCCGAGGTGGAGGAGCTGCTCTGGGACCTCACGCCGGCCGACCAGCTGCGCTACGAGCAGAAGCTGGCCGACCTCCGGCTGCGCCGCTAGCCGTCGGCCGCCGCGCGGTTAAGTAGCGAGCCTCGGTCGGACCGCCATGGCGGGTCCGCCGGGCCGGCCGAGCGACTTCCTGTTCCGGCCGCTGCGCAAGCCCGAGGAGTACCGCCACGCCGAGGAGCTGGAGCGCGAAGCGCTCGGTCCCGAGGCGGCGCTCGCCGTCCCGGCGCCGCTCCTGCGCTCGCTGCAGGACCAGGGCGGGCTGGTGCTCGGGGCGTTCGCCGACATCTACGTCGCCGGGGTGGCCGTCGCCTCGCTCGGCTGGGACGGCACGACCCTCTTCCAGCAGGTCCACCTGGCCGCGGTGCGGCCGGAGTACCAGAACCACCGGCTCGGCCCCCGGCTCCTGGCGTACCTCCGGGACGAGGTCCTGCGGCTGGGGCTCGGCGAGGCCCGCTGGTCGTTCGACCCGCTGCACCACCCGAGCGCGTCGCTGAGCGTCCGGCGGCTGGGCGCCCGCCCGGACCGCTACCTCGCCAACTACTTCGGGGACCTCGCCGGCGCCGACCGCCCGCACGAGGAGAGCGACCGCCTGCACGTCCGCTGGGCGCTCGCCGACCCTGAGGTCGAGCGACGCCTGGCCGGCCCGCCGCCGGACGCATCGGCGGAGCGGACCCGCGTCGAGCGGTCGTCGGCCGTCCTGGAGACCGAGGCCGCCGAGTCCGGCCTGCGCGTGCCGACGGCGGTCGGCGAGCCGAGCGGCGCGAGCGCCTCCGTCGAGATCCCGTTCGACCTGCAGACGGTCCGGACCCACGAGGCCGCCTCGGTGCGGCGCTGGCGCCACGCCGTCCGCGACGCGTTCCGCGCGGCGTTCGACGTCGGCTACGCGGTCGACGACTTCGCGGTCGTTCCGATCGAGCACGAGCGCCGGGCGTTCTACCTCCTCCGTCCGGCGCCGTCGCCGGGGGCCGCACCCGACCCGCCGCCGTCCTGAGCCGCCCGCGGCAGGGTCCGCCCGCCGCCGGAAGGGATTATCGCACGTCGTGGCCGTAGCCTTCGGGGGAGCGATGGCGGCGCGGCCGGGCGCCCGGTGGCTGATCTACGTCGTCCTGCTGCTGTCGCTGGTCGTCGGCGTCGTCGCCGCGCTGCTCGTCGGCGGGACCCCCGGGCCTCCGCCGGCCCACGCCGGTGAGGTGATCATCAACCTGCCGCCGTACGCCTGGGGGCTCCTGTTCCTCAGCCCGCTGCTGATCGGCTGGGCGGTGGTCCTCGTCTACCGGGCGATGAGCGAGAAGTCCCGCTTCGGCCAGAGCCTGGTGGGCTTCGCCGCGATCGCCGCGGTCGCGATCCTGTTCGTCTACATCCTCGCGGTCGTCGGGGGCGGCGGGGGCGGGACGATCGCGGTCAGCGGCTCCAGCACGGGAGCGAACAACACCACGAACAACTCGACGAACAGCACCCCCGGCCACACCAGCGGCCCCAACGGGACCGGCACCACGACGCCGCTGTTCGGCGCCTCGCTGCACCTGCCCGGCTGGGCGCTGGTCGCCTTTATCGTCGGGCTCTGTGCGGTCGCGGGCGTCGTGGCGGTGCCGGGGGTCCTCTCGGCGCTGATCGACCGCCGGCCGAAGGGGCCCGGGGGCGGGGGGGACGCCGCCCGGGAGGTGCGCAACGCCGCCCAGCAGGCGCTCGCCGAGGCCTCCCAGGCGCTGAGCGCCGGGGCCGACCCGCGGGCGACGATCGTGCGCCTGTACCAACGGCTGATCGCCACGCTCGTCCCGAAGGTCGCCCAGCTCGACCAGCTCACCGCCGAGGAGATCCGGACCGTCGTGCTCGCCGGCCTCCGGGTGCGCCCGGACGCCGCCGAGGCGCTCACCCGGCTCTTCGAGGAGGCCCGGTACTCGACCCACCCGATGGGGGCCGACGCGGCGGACCGCTGCCGCCAGGCGCTCACGCTGGTGGTGGCCGACCTCGCCCGGGTCCCGGCGCCGGTAGCCAGCTGAGCCTTCCCTCACCCCTTCGGCGTGGCCCGGCGGGCCGACGGAAGGGGTTATCGAAGGCGTCCCGTATCTGTCGGGGGCGGTGGCGACATGCCCGGCCGAGGCCGCGCGCTCCGGACATCGGTCGGGACGCTGGTCCTGCTGCTGGTCATCGTCCTCCTGGCGGTGGGCGGAGGCCTGCTCGCGGGGGCGGCGCCGGTGCTCGGCGTGGCGCACGGCTCGCAGGTCGCGCTGAACATCCCGGGGTCGATCTGGGGCCTGCTGTTCCTCTCCCCGCTGCTCATCGGCTTCGCCGCCTACGTGGTGCGCTGGGCGGTCTCCTCCCCGGCGAGCGGGCCGGTCCGCGCCGGCGCCTGCGTGGCGGTCGCGGTGCTGGTCGGCCTGCTGCTGACCGGCATCGCGTTCCAGGTCAACTGGGGCGGGACGACCTCGGTCGGGGTCGGGCCGACCAGCCAGACCGGCAGCGGCGGCGCCCCCGGCAGCAACCACACCTCGACCGGCAACAGCACCGGCAACTCGACCAACTCCACCAACTCCACGAACGGTAACGGCACCTCCGGCAACGGGGGCAGCGGCTCGGGCAACCGTACCGGCAACAACACCACCAACAGCGGCGGGGACCCGAACGGGACCGGCAACAACGGCACCGGCGGGACCGGCCACCCTCCGACCGGCGGCGGGGCGGGAGGGAGCGGCTCGCTCGGCTCGACCGGCAGCTCCGGGAGCGGCGGGGCCAGCTCGCTGCAGGTCGCGAACTGGGCGTTCCTCGCGATCGCCCTCGGGCTCTGCGTGCTCGTCGGGGTCCTGTCGATCCCCGGCGTGCTCGGACGCCTGCTTGACCGGGCGCCGCCCCGGCGCGAGGTCGCTCTCGCGCCACCGGTCGGCAGCCTCAGCGAGGCCCGGGTCGCCCTGCGGGAGGCCCGCGTCGCCATCGAGGCGGGGGAGAACGCCCGCGAGACGATCGTGCGCTTGTACGGCCGCCTCGTCGGTCGGCTCGCGCCGGCCGGTGAGGACCTCAGCACGTCGACCGCGCAGGAGATCGAGCGCAACCGGCTCGCGGCGCTGAAGGTGCCGCCGGCCCGTTCCCAGGCGCTCACGCAGATGTTCGAGGAGGCCTGCTACTCCTCCCACCCGATCGACCGCCCCGCCGCCGACCGGTTCGTCGAGACGATGCGGGCCGTCGAGCACGACCTGTACGTCGGCGGGGCGATCGGGTGAGGTCGCCGATCGGGTGGTGGTGGCCGGTCCTCGCCGGCATCGCCGTTCTGGTCGCGGTCCTCGCCGGACCGAACTACACCCTCGCGGTCCCGGCGGCGACCGCGGCGGTGATCCTCTCCGCCCTCGGGGTGATCGACGCGCTCGGGCGCCACCGCGGGGAGCTGGAGGGGCCGATCCTCTCCCGCCCCGTGCCCCCCGGGGGGGTCCGCGGGGCGTTCCGCGGCGGTGAGCCGGGCCGGGAGGACATCGTCCTCACGCTCGACCTGCTGGAGCGCCAGCTGGCGCGCCCGGACCTGCCGAGCCGCACCGCCGCCGAGCTGGCGGCGATCTGCCGGCAGTCCCCCGAGCAGTTCCACCGGTACCTGGCCAAGCGCCTGAACGAGCTGGAGGCCCGCTCGTGATCGAGGAGGACGAGGAGCTCCCGCCGCCGGGCTCGGTCCACTGGACCGGCCGCGCCTACCTGCTCATCACCTTCGGCGGCGCCCTCTGCGCGCTGGCGGTCGCCCTGCGCAGCCCGGTGCCGCTGTTCGCGGGGCTGCCGCTGCTCCTCGCCCCGCTGCTGGCCGCCGGCCAGGGCCCGCCGACGGCGAACGCCGACCTGACCTGGGAGGCGGAGGGGCTGGGGCCGGACGTCACGGTCCACGGGACCTTACGGGGGGACTTCGAACGGTCGGCCCCGGATATCCTGGTCCGCCTTCCGCCGCCCTCCGGCGCGGTCGAGGCGGAGCCGGTCCAGCTCGAGCGCGACGCGGGCACGATCCGGTTCCGGGCCCGCTGGAGGTTCACCGAGCCGACGATCCTCAACGCGCCGACGCCGAAGGTGCTCTGGCGGGACCCGCTCGGCCTCACCGAGCTGCCGCTCGGCGGGGCCCGGCCGCCGCTACCGCTCGAACGGTACCCGCCGGGGCTGCGCCGCGTCGGCGACATCCGGCTGCACCGGACGGTGCAACTCTCCGGCGAGATCCGCTCCCGGGTCGCCGGGGCGAGCGGCGAGTTCTATGGGATCCGGGAAGCGGCCCCCGGCGAGCCGCCGCGCCGGATCAACTGGCGGGCGACCGCCCGGGCCGGACGCCTGCTGGCGAACGACTACGAGCTGGAGCGGACCGGCGACCTCATCGTCGTGCTGGACCTGCGCCCGACCTCCGCCGGGCCGGAGCTGGACGACCGGCTCCAGGGGATCGCCCGGGCGGCGGTCTACGGCATCGCCGAGTCGTTCCTGCGCGGCAAGGTCCGCATCGGCTTCGCCGCGTTCGGGGAGTTCGTCGAAGCGGTCCCGCTCTCCACCGGCCGGATCCACCGGGTGCGCCTGCTGCGGGCGATCCTCGCCTCCCGCCGCTCGGACGTCGCCGGGCCGGCGGAGCGCTGCGCCCTCGGCCTGCGGCGGTACTTCCGCCCCGGGATCACGACGCTGGTCGTCTCGTCCTGGACGGAGGACCCGGCGTTCGACCTGGTGCCGTACCTCCGCCGGCAGGGGTTCCCGGTGGTGCTGCTCTCCCCGTCGCCCATCCCGCTGCGGGCCGGCCGCGGCGGCCTCGGCCCGGCGGAGGAGGCGCTCGCCCAGCGGATCGAGCGGCTGGAGCGCCGCGCCCGCCTCGCCGACCTCTGGGTCCACGGGCCGGTCGTCGACTGGGACGACTACTGGTCGCTGGAGCCGCTCGTGAGGACGCTGCGCCGACCGGCGCACCGGAGGGTCTCGTGAGCGCCGCCGCCGAGCCGGTCCTGCGGGGAGGCGGCCTCCCGACCGCGGCGCTGCTCGGCTTCGCGATGGGGGTGCTCGGCCTGCTGGGCGGCCTGACGATCTACGTCGGGCCGGCGCTCGGCGTCGGCGCCGTCGCGGCCGCGACCGTCCTGCGCCGCGTGCGTCCCCGCTGGCTGGGGCGCCTGAACCTCCTGGTCCCGCTCGTCGCCCTCGCCGTGCTCGCCGCGACCGCCCCGCCGGCGCCGTCGACCGAGCTGTTCGGCGCGCTCGGCGCGCTCGGGCTGCTGCTCTGGGTCGCCGACGACCCGGAGCGGCCCCGCGGCGGCGGCCGCCGGGCCCTGCCGATCCTGTCGGTCGCCGCCCTCGGGGTCGGGCTCGCCTGGGGGGTCACGCTCGCCTTCCCGAGCCGCTCGCCGGACGTCGCCCTCGGCGGCGCGCTGCTCGCGACGGCGCTGGTGCTGCTCGCCGTCCTGCTCGGCGGGCTGCCCCGGGTCTCGGTCGCGCCGTTCCGCAACGCTTAGGGCCTCCGCCGAGGATGCCGGCGTGGCGCGGCCAACGCCGCGACCCGAGCACCGACGAAGGGTCCCTCCCGACTCCATGCGGACGGGACGTCCGCCGAGCCTGACGCGAGGACAACCCCGGTGTCCGACACCCCGGCCGGGGTCAGACCGCCGAGAGGGCCGTCGCCTACCGTGACGCGGCTCGTTACGGCCGGGGCACATTCGGCGGCGTGCGGGCCGACCGCTTTATGGGCCGCCGCGCTGGGTCCGGGACGGAGGACGCTCGCGTGAACCCGGCGGAGGCGCGGGCGCTCGCCGACCGGATCCGCCAGGCGGTCCGGACGGCGGTCGTCGGCCGGACCCAGGCGGTCGACACCGTCCTCACCGGCCTGGTCGCCGACGGCCACATCCTGGTCGAGGACCTCCCCGGGCTCGGCAAGACCCTGATGGCCCGCTCCTTCGCGCTGGCGCTCGGCCTCGGCTTCCAGCGGATCCAGTTCACCGCCGACCTGCTCCCGCACGACATCATCGGCGGGGAGATCCTGGACGGCACGAAGGGGACCTTCACCTTCCGGCCCGGCCCGCTGTTCAGCAACGTCCTGCTCGCCGACGAGATCAACCGGGCCCCGCCGAAGGTCCAGTCGGCGCTGCTGGAGGCGATGCAGGAGTACCAGGTCACGAGCGAGCGGACGACCTACGCCCTGCCGCGGCCGTTCCTCGTGCTCGCGACCGAGAACCCGCTGGAGCTCGAGGGGACCTACCCGCTGCCCGAGGCGCAGGTCGACCGGTTCCTCCTGCGCCTGCGGGTCGGCTACCCGGAGGTCGAGGAGGAGAAGGCGATCCTCGCCCGGCGCCGCGAGCGCAAGGAGGACCGGTTCGACGCCCCCCGGGTCACCGACCTCGCGACCTTCCGGGCGCTGCAGCAGGCCGTCGAGGCGGTCGAGATCGACGCGTCGGTCGCGGCCTACATCGTCAGCCTGGTCCGGGCGACGCGCGAGGACGTGCGCAGCGAGGTCGGCTCCTCCCCGCGCGGTTCCCTCGCGCTGCAGAAGCTCGCCCGGGCCCGGGCGCTGCTCGCCGGCCGGGACTTCGTCGTCCCGGACGACGTGAAGACGCTCGCCGAGCCGGCGCTCGCCCACCGGATCGTCGTCAAGCCCGAGCCGTGGATCCGCGGGGTCCGCGGCGACGCGATCGTCAAGAGCGCGCTGGACCGCACCCCGGTGCCGAAGGCGCCGGTGGCGGCCGCCGGGCCGGTCGCGGCGACGCCGGCCGCAAAGGCCTTTTGAACGCCGCCCCGCTCGGCGGCCCGATGGCCGAGCTGCCGGTCGTCGTGATCGCCGACCCGATCGACCGCGCCGCGATCGCCGCGCTGGAGGCCGGCCCGTGCCGCGTCGTCGACGCGAGCGCCGAGCCGGGCCGGCTGGACGACCACCTGCCCGGGGCCTGGGGGCTCGTCGTCCGGAGCCGGACGAAGGTCACCGCGGAGCTGATCGCCAAGGCCCCGCGCCTCGCGCTCATCGCCCGAGCGGGGGTCGGGCTGGACAGCGTCGACGTCGCGACCGCCCGCGCGCGCGGCATCCAGGTGGTCAACGCCCCCGCGGCCGCGACCGCCAGCGTCGCCGAGCTCTCCGTGGCGCTCTACCTGCTGCTGCGCCGCGAGCTCCTGCCGGCGGTCGCTGCGACCCGGGCGGGCCGCTGGGAGCGGGGGGTCCGGGGCCACGAGCTCGCCGGCACGACCGTCGGGTTCGTCGGCTACGGGCGGATCGCGCGGGCGATCGCCGCCCGTCTCGCGCCGTTCGGCACCCGCACGATCGCCTACGACCCGTTCCTGCCGGCGTCGCCGGACGCGACGCCCCTCGTGGGGCTGGACGCGCTCCTCGCCGAGGCGGAGATCGTGAGCGTCCACGCCGAGCTGACGGAGCAGAACCGCCACCTGCTGGACGCCGCGGCGTTCGCGAAGATGCGGCCCGGCGCCTACCTGGTGAACGTCGCGCGGGGGCCGCTGGTCGACGAGCAGGCGCTGCTGGAGGCGCTGCGGAGCGGCCGGCTCGCCGGCGCGGCGCTGGACGTCTTCGAGACGGAGCCGCCGACCCGGCGCGAGCTGCTGGAGGACCCGCGCGTGATCCCGACGCCGCACCTGGGCGCCTCCACGGCGGAGGGCCAGCGCCGGGCCGGCGAGGACGTCGTGGCGGAGGTGCTCCGCGCCCTGCGCGGGGAGCCGCCGATCTCCCACGCCGGCGCGCACCACGGGCCGACCGAGGGGGGGCTGCGATGAGCTTCGACCCGGAGACCACGACGTTCCTGATCGCCGGCCCGGTCCGGATCCACCCGCGGGTGCTGCGGGCGATGTCGACCCCGTCGCTCAACCACCGCGGCGACTACTTCCACGGGGTCGTCCAGGAGATCCGCGAGCTGCTACCGGTCGCCTTCGGCACGAAGGGCCACCAGCTGGTGCTCTCCGGCAGCGGGACGGCGGGGCTGGAGGCGGTCTACTCGAGCCTGCTGCCGCGCGACGGGCGGGCCCTGGTGGTCACGAACGGCAACTTCGGCGACCGCTCGGACGCGATCGTCCGCCGGTTCGCCCCGGAGGTCACCACCGTCCGCGCCCCGTGGGGCCAGGGGCTCCCGGTCGAGGCGGTGCGGGCGGAGCTGGAGCGCGGCGGGGTCCGGGCGGTCTGCGTCGTCCACAACGAGACGAGCGTCGGGCTGGTCAACGACCTGGCGGCGATCGCCCCGGCGGTGCGGAGCTCCGGCGCCCTGTTCCTCGTCGACGGGATCAGCGCCGTCGCCGGGATCCCGCTGCCGATCGAGTCCTGGGGGATCGACGCGGTCGTCGCCGGCAGCCAGAAGGGGCTCGCCGCGCCGGCCGGCCTCGCCCTCGTGCACCTCTCCGACCGGGCGGTCGCCGCGCTGCACCCCGGGAGCTACTACCTGGACCTCGCCGCCCACCTGCGCTCGCTGGAGAAGAACGACACGCCGTGGACGCCGGCGGTCCCGCTGTTCCTCGCCCTCGCCGAGGCGCTGCGGCTGCTGAAGGAGGAGGGGCTCGAGCGCCGGCTCGCGCGGACCCACCGCCTCGCCGAGGCCTCCCGCGCCGCCGCCGGCGCCCTCGGCCTCGCGCTGTTCCCGGACCCGAGGTACGCCTCCGACACGGTGACCGCGCTGCGGAACCCGGACGGCCTCGGCGACCCCCAGGTGCGCAAGACCCTCGAGAAGGAGTACAACATCCTCGTGCAGGGGGGCCAGGGGGAGCTGGTCGGCAAGATCTTCCGGCTCGGCCACATGGGGATCGCCGACTGGCCGGACCTGCTGGTCACCTTCGCCGCGCTGGAGCGGATCCTCGGCCAGCACGGCCGCCTCCCGCGGCCGGGCGCGGCGCTGGCCGAGGTCGTGGCGCGAATGCCCTAGCGCCCCGCTACAGGTCGACGATCGCCCGGGCCCGGCCGGCCCGCACGTCGAACTCCAGGCGGTGGTAGGTCACCGCCTTCACCTCGGTCCGCGGGCTGTGCCGGGCGGCGTCGAACGGTTCGCCGTCGACGCGCGCGACGACCGCGAACGGGCCCCGGCCGGTCAGGCGGGCGGAGATCCGCCGCCCCAGGAAGCCGTCGGCGTCGTGCAAGACCAGCAGCTCGCCGAGGAAGGCGACCGCGAGCTCGGTCCGGTCCCGGCCGCTCGCCGTGACGACCCGCGGCTCGCGAGGGCGGACCGACCGCGGGTCGGCGAGCAGGGAGAACAGGGCGAGGCCGAGCCCCTCCAGGAGCGAGGCGGCGGTCGGCCCGCGCGCCCAGAGGCCGATGTCGGCGGTGGTCGGGAAGGTCCCCCAGCGCCGCGCCGGTCGGGCGGCTCGCGCGGGCGCCAAGGCGGGGGCCGAGCCCGCCAAGCCCCTTAAGCGACCCTCGCGTTCCGGAAGGCCCCCATGCGCGGCTCGTTCGTGGTCCCGACGCTCAACGAGGAGCGGTCGATCGGCGAGGTCCTGAGGACGTTCCGCACGGCGGCCGAGGCCGCGAACCGGTCGCTGTTCCGCGCCGACCCGATCGCCTGGGAGATGCTGGTCGTCGACGGGGCGTCGACCGACCGGACCTCCGAGATCGCGACCGCCGAGGGGGCGCGGGTGATCGTCGAGCGCCGCCGCGGCTACGGCCGGGCCTACAAGACCGGCTTCCGGGAGGCGCAGGGGGAGGTGATCGCGACCTCCGACGGCGACGGGACCTATCCGGTCGAGACGATCCCGGCGTCGGTCCGGCGCCTGCTGGACGAGCGGATCGACTTCCTCAACGGCGACCGGATGAGCCGGATCACGCGCCGGTCGATGACCACCGAGCACCGCTGGGGCAACTGGGTGCTGAACCTGTTCCTGCGGATCGCCTACCACCGGTACCTGGCCGCCCAGCCGGAGCGGACGCTGCTGGACAGCCAGAGCGGCTACTGGGTCTTCCGCCGCGAAGTGCTCGACCGGGTCCACCTGACCTCGGACGGGATGGCGTTCAGCGAGGAGCTGAAGCTG
Source organism: Thermoplasmata archaeon (assembly GCA_030043255.1). Lineage (GTDB taxonomy): Archaea > Thermoplasmatota > Thermoplasmata > Lutacidiplasmatales > UBA184 > Lutacidiplasma. The sequence goes on from JASHYB010000021.1 coordinate 18,002, forward strand.
GAGACGGTCGTGCGCGGCCTGCGGTTCGTCGAGGTGCCGATCGCCTACGGCGAGCGGGCGACGCCGCCGAAGCTGCAGAGCGGCCGGGACGGGATCCGCAACCTCGTGTTCCTCGCGACCAAGCGCCTGGAGGTCGCCCGGGAGACGTCGCGCGGGCCGCCGCTGCCGTTCGCCCGCGGCGAGGGACCGTCGGTCCCGCCCTGAGCCCGCGCTACTGCGTCTTGCCGCTGCGCTCGCGCGACTTGACGCGCAGGCCCTTGTAGCCGCACCGGCGGCACTGCACCGCCCGGGGCGGATTGCGCGCCGAGCAGTTCATGCAGATCTTCTTGTTGAGCAGCCGCTCAACGGCCTCCGGGAACGGCATCGGGTCGGCGCCGACGGTCGTTCAGTATAAAAGCGCTCGGCGAAGCCGTGCGCGTACCTAGCGGTGCGGTATGACCCACGCGGTGCTCTGGATCGCCGGTGGGGTCGCCGTCGTGGCGGTCCTGCTGTTCGTCGTCTACGCCGCCTCGGTCCTGCGGCGGGGGCGTCGTCTCGGCACCCGGGGGCTGATGCAGCGCTCGCGGCTGCGCTGCCCGCACTGCGGCCGGGAGTTCGACTACGACTGGGTCCCCGGGGTCGCCTTCACCGCGGTGCGGCTGGGCAAGTACCGCTACATGGCCTGCCCGCAGTGTCACCGCTGGGCCACGTTCAACATCTACGACACGATGGTCCCGAGGGCGCCGGCACCGGTCACCGGCGTCGGGCAGCCGCACGAGCCTCCGAAGCCGCCGCTCAGCTGAGCCCGCGCGACGCGCAGGCGCCGGTGCGGACACGACCTGACCCGAGCTCGCACGCTCCTCGCAAGGCCCCGGTCCGCCCGACCGGGCGCAAGCCCTTTGCCGAGACCGCCGCTCCTTCGAGAGTGTCCGGTGGAGAGGACGGGGAGCTCGCGGTGCGGCTCGCGCGCGACGCCGTCTACCGGGCCCTGGCCGTCCCTTCGCCCGCCACCTTCCCCGAGCGGCTCCCGACCGGCTTTGACGAGCGTCGGGGGGTCTTCGTGACCTGGTACCGGCAGCGCGGCCATCACCTCCGGGGCTGCATCGGCTTCCCGGACCCGGTGCTCCCGCTCGCGGAAGGGCTGCGCGAGGCGGCGGTCGCCGCCGCGCTGGAGGACCCGAGGTTCCCGCCGGTCGACCGCGACGAGCTCGCGTCGCTCGTGGTCGAGGTCTCCGTCCTGACGCCGTTCGCCCCGCTGCCCCTCGCCGAGCGCCCCCGCGGCGTGCGCGTCGGCGTGGACGGGCTCGCCATCGAGGCCGGCCGCGCGCGCGGCCTGCTGCTCCCGCAGGTCGCCCCCGAGCAGGGCTGGGGCCCGCAGGAGTTCCT
>JASHYB010000160.1 GCA_030043255.1 Thermoplasmata archaeon
GTAGGCCGTGACGAACAGGTCGTTCGTGGACGGGGTGACGTCGATCGAGACCTGCACCTTGAAGACCGTGGCGTTCGCGGCGGAGGCGTTCCACTCCACCTGCATGGTGAACATGAAGTCGGCCGCGGCGAAGCCGTCGGCCGAGTGGCTCAGGCAGACGCCGGTCGACGCGCCGCTGGTGAGCGCCGTCGGGTCGGACAGGTTGCCGAGGTTCGACGCGTTGCACTGGCCGGCGGACGGGCTGGTCGTCGCGTTGACCATCTGCAGCTCGGCGATCGGGAAGGAGACCCCCGGGGCCCCCTCGGCGAGGCCGTACGCCCCGGCCTGCGGCGGCGACGACGAGAACGTTCCGAGGACGAGCGAACCGACCGAGAACCCGGCGACGGCGGTGAGAATGGCGGCCCCGACCCCCAGGATGACGAACGCCGACCGACGGCTCAGCGCGCGGCGCGCCGCGGGGGCTCGCGGGACCCGCCGGTAATGGCGGACCTCGTCGTGGATGCTTTGGATCGGCTTCATCGACCCTCCGTGAGGAGAGGTCCGGACGAATCCTCAGGCCCTATTTATAACCGGTCGAAGGCGAGGATACCAACTGCTTTCCTGCCGGACTCAACGAGGCCTGCCGACTCGGGACGGTTCGGGACCCGGGCCTAGCTCCGCCGGCCTCCACGGGGCGAGGTTTTCTGCGAGGCCCCCTCGACCTCCGGCATCGTGCCGCGCCCGGTCGACCGGTACCTTCCCGAGATCACGGCGGCGTTGCTGGTCGGGGTTCCCGGCGCGATCTCGGTCCCGCTGTACTTCTCGCGCGGGGTCGTCACCTGGGCGTTCGCCGTGATCTGGGGGCTCGCGACCCTCGCCTCGGTCGCGCTGCTGCCGGCGGTGGAGCGGAGCGGAATCGACTGGAAGCTCGAGCTCCGGTACCTGTTCGTCATCTCGGCGGCCATCGCGGTCTTCAGCATCGCGACCGGCATCGGCAACAACGCGACCGACGAGCCGTTCACGATGGGGCCGTACCTCGGGGTCCTGCTCCGCGGGCAGGACCCGTACACGACCTCGGTCTGGGTCTCCTACAGCGTGCACACGCTGAACCTGTACTCCGAGCACGTCAGCGGGCCGTTCCACTACGTCTACCTCCCGCTGCTGTTGTTCTTCCAGGTCCCCGGCACCGGCGCGGTGGGCTACAAGTCGCTCTGCCTCGCCTGCTGGGTGGGGATCGTCTACCTGCTGCGGAAGGACCGGATCGCGGCGATCATCCTCGTCTCCCCGGTGGTCGCACTCGTGGCGGCGAACGGCTTCACCGATCTACCGGTCCTCCTGCTGATGACCTACTCGCTGCGCGGCGCCGGCCCGGCCGTGCCGAAGAAGGCCGCGGAGTACGCGACCTACGCGATGAAGCAGTTCGCGAACGCGTTCTGGCTGATCTACTACATCCTGCGCCGGGACGCGCTCCAGGCGGCCCTGGTGGTCGTGCTGACGCTGCTGTTCGCCGCGCCGTTCCTGCTCTGGCATCCCACCGGCATCTGGTGCGAGGCGCTGACGTTCAGCGAGAGCCCCGGCTGCTCGAGCGCGCTCAACTCCTCCCGGCAGCTGTCGGACCTCTACTCGCACTGGAACTACTACCTGTGGATCCTCTGGCTGTACGCGCTCTTCCGCACGCAGGTCCACCGGTGGGCCGGCAAGGCGCTCGCCTGGATCCGGCCCTCTCCTGCCGCGGTCGCGCCGTCGACATGAGCGATCCCCGGTCGCGTGCGGCTGCGCCGCGGGCCTGGCTCTCCTGGAGCAGCGGGAAGGACGCCGCCTACGCGCTGGCCGAGCTGCGACGTGCCGGCGAGCTCGAGGTCGTCCGGCTGCTCACGACGGTGAGCGCGGCCTACGACCGGGTCTCCATGCACGGGGTGCGGGAGGAGCTCCTCGACGCCCAGGCCGCGGCGGTCGGCTTGCCGCTCGTCAAGGTCCGGATCCCCAGCCCCTGTCCGAACGCGACCTACGAGCGGGCGATGGCCGAGGCGCTCCGGACCGCCGCGGCGGACGGGGTGCGCCACATCGCCTTCGGCGACCTCTTCCTCGAGGAGATCCGGGCGTTCCGCGTCGCGCATCTGGCCGACGCCGGCTTCGAGGCGGTCTTTCCGCTCTGGGGACGGCCCACGGGCGCGCTCGCCCGGCGGATGCTCGACGACGGGGTCCGCGCTCGCCTGTGCTGCGTCGACCCCCGCCACCTGCCCCGATCCTTCGCCGGGGCCGAGTTCGACGCGGAGCTCCTGGAGCGGCTGCCACCGGGGGTGGACCCGTGCGGCGAGAACGGCGAGTTCCACACCTTCGCGACCGACGGCCCGGCGTTCCGCCACGCGGTGGCCGTCCAGCTCGGGGCGACGGTGGAGCGGGACGGGTTCCTCTTCACCGACCTGCGGCCGGCCTAGTCGCACACCGCCGGCGGGCTCAGGGTCCGGGGCGCTGCACGCGCGACGCGAGGGCCTCGACGACCTCGTCGGCGTCGTTCGGCATCGGCACGCGACGGTAGTCGATCCCGTGGCTGCCCGCGTACTCCCGCACCACCACGTCCAGGTCGTAGAGGACCTCCAGGTGGTCGAAGACGAACCCGAACGACGCGACGAGCTGGGTCTTCGCGCCGCGGCCCTGCCAGTCGACCATGACCTCGGTGATGTCCGGTCCGAGCCACAGTTCCGTGGTGTTGCCGGCGCTCTGGAAGGTGAACGACCAGCGGTCGAGCCGGGCCGCCCCGGCGATCGCCCGGGAGGTCTCCTCCAGCAGCCGCGGGTACGGGTCCCCCCGCTCGAGCATGCGCTGCGGCAGGCTGTGGGCGCTCAGCAGGACAGTACGCCCCGGGTCCGGGATGTGGCCGAGCTCGCGGCCGATCGCCCGCGACCAGTACTGAACCCAGTTCGGGTCCAGGTGCCAGTCCAGGCGTACGTCGACGTCGATCGGCCGGGACGCGGCGCGCTGACCCTCGGCGACGCCTTGGCGGTACGGCTCGCCGATCCACAGCGACGGGTAGGGGGTGGTGGCCACCGCCGTGAGGTGGCGGAAGCCGCGCGCGGACGCCTCGGCGACGACGTCGCGCAGCGCCGGCCGTCCGTGCTTGACGCCCAGCAGGACCTCGGTCGCCGGGGCGTCGCGGCGCAGGCGCCGCTCGAGCTTGGCGCGCAGCGAGGCGAGGATCCGGTTCTGCGGCGAGCCGCCGATCCGGTCGTAGCGGCGGCGGTACTCGTCGACCATCTCGGCG
>JASHYB010000161.1 GCA_030043255.1 Thermoplasmata archaeon
GTGCCGTCGTCGGCCGCCCCGAGCACCGTGACCAGGTCGGCGCCGGCCTTCGCGGCGATCTCGACCTCGAAGGCGCCGGTGTCCATCACCTTCATGTCGGCGACGATGCGGTGGTCCGGGAACGCCTTCTTCAGCTCGCGGACCGCGTTCAGCCCCTCGCTCTTGATCAGGGGGGTCCCGGCCTCGACCCAGTCGGCGCCCCCCTCGACCGCCTCCCGCGCCGCGGGCAGGGCGCGGGAGAGGTTCTCGAAGTCGAGCGCGACCTGCAGGACCGGTCGGTCGAGCCGCATCGCCCCGACGAGCGACGAGCGGCAGATAACGGACCCGGAGAGTTCGTGGGCGACGTTCATCTCGGGCCCGACGATGTTCCCGCGATGGTCGCGGGCCCCCGTTCCGCCCGCCAGGCGGCCGTGCCGGTCGCGGCGGCGGCCCTCCTCGCGGCGGTGGCGGCCGTCGCGGTTCTGACGGTGCCGGCCGGCTCGCCGTGCACACCGGGCCGCTACGCCTCTTCCTGTCCAGTCGGAACGGGCGCCATCACCTACGACACGCTGGACGTCACGGTGCCCCAGACGGGGAACCTCACGAACGTCAGCTTCGCCGGCGTCGCCTTCCACCTGTGGTCGGCGTACGGCGGCCTGGAAGGGACGGCGACCGAGCCCGACGGGGTCACCGTGGATTTCTTCACGTCGATGGCGACGGAGTTCCCCGCCAGAGCGCCCGGAGCGGTGCCGGCCAAGCCCCCTTCGTGGATCTCGCCGGACGGGACCTTCGGGGTCGCCGTACTCGGTTCGTCCTCCGGGGAGCTCTACCTCGAGCTGGAGGTCGCCAGCCCTTCGGTCCCGTACGCAGAGGCCCCCGTCACGCTGCAGCCGGGGAACTCCAGCCGGACCGTCCCGACCGCGGTGCTCGTACAGGGGGTCTCCTTCGAGCTCAGCGCTGTGGGTCAGGGCCCCTTCGAGGCCCCGTCGCTCTACGTGAACGCCACGGAGCCGAACGGCACCGGCGTCTCGCTGCGGCTTGCCGGCGGGCCGGCCGAACCGATTGCGTGCGGGGCCCCCAGTCCGTCGGAGAGCGCCCAGCTCGAACAGGGGGTCTGCCTCTACGAGGGGGCGCTGAACGAGGGGCTGGCCGTCCTCTGGAACGGTCAGCTCACCGTCACGCTGCTGGTCCGGCAGGGTTGAGTCGGGCCTGCGCCGGCTGAGCGCGCCGCGTCCCCGTCGCGGCGGGCCGACCCGCTCCCGGACTACCTACAGTATGGAGCCGCGGCTCAAGTGGGGCGGAGGTCCTGCGAGCGAACGGTGGGAGCCGGGCGCCGACGAGCCGTGCGATGAGCTTCCGTCACACCGGCGCCGGTACTTGGGTCCACGTCTGGGCGGTCGTCGTCGTCATCGCGGTCGTCGCCGTGGTCGCGACGTCGGTCGGCGTGATCGCCCTGCGACCCGCGGCGCTCTTCCCGCGGGCGTCGAGCCCTCCGACCTACGCGGTGAGCTTCAACGAGGCGGGGCTCCCGGCGAAGACCTCCTGGTGGGTGTCGGTCGCCGGCACGAGCCACACGTCGGCTGGCCCGACGATCGTCGTGAACCTCACCTCGGGGACCTACCCGTACATCGTGGGTCCCGTGGCGGGCTACGTCACCGCTTGGACCGGGACACTGACGGTCGGCTCGGTGGCGGAGGGCCTCTCGGTCCCTTTCGTTCCGTACACCTACACGGTCACCTTTTCCGAGAGCGGCTTACCCGCCGGCACCGACTGGTCCGTCGCCCTCGGGACCGGTGCGCCGGCGGTCGGCTCGACGAGCACCTTCCTCAACCTGACCGAGCCGAACGGCAGCTACCCGTTCGCGATCGGCGGCGCGAGCGGCTACGCCGCCGCACCGTCCGGCGGGACGGTCCAGGTCGACGGGGCGAACGTCAGCGAGCCGATCGCCTTCTCCGAGAACGGCACCTCCGAGCCGGTCATCACGATCGGGGGCAGCTCCGCCGCCTACCCGTTCACCCAGCTCGGCGTCTCCTGGTACGTGCAGAACGACAGCGACATCGTGATCTCCGACGACCAGGGGGGTACCGGAGCCGGGATGCTCGCGGTCTGCGCGGGGCACCTCGAGGTCGGGGTCGCCGCGCAGCCGGAGACCGCCGCCGAGCTCGAAGCGGACGACGGCTGCCCGAGCACGGACGACATCACGAACACGACGTTCGGCTACGATGCGGTCGACGTGGTCGTCCCGGCGGCGAACCCGCACGGCCTCCTCAGCCTCGGCTGGGACACCCTGACCGCGATCTACGACGGGGCGAGCACGACGGCCCCGACGCTGCTCGCGCCGTCCATCGACACGGTCCCGCTCTCCTCCGGGCCGCTCGACCAGGCCCCCTGGAGCACCCACGCGGCGCTCGACTGGGACCAGATCCCGGCGACGGTCGACGGCTACAGCTTCCCGGCCGGGAGCCTCTACGACGCCGGCGCGGTCGCAACGACGACGGCGACCGTCGAGGGGCTCGGTTCGGTCTCCGCCACCGGGGCCGTGGCCTGCGGGGCCAGCTCGAGCGACCTGGACGACCTGTGCGACGCGTCGGTCTTCGGCGCGTCGGCCTCCGGAACCCCCTGCGGGTTCCTGGTCTGCGCGGGAGGGGCGGCGAGCGGGTCCGACAACGCGACCGCCACGATCGCCCCGTTCGAGCGGGAGGACGCCAGCGGCACGACCGCCACCTTCGAAGCGCGGCTGCTCGGGGCGGCGAACAACTCGACGTTCGCCGCCAGCTACGCGGACCTGGGCTGGGCCGGCTGCGGCCCCAACGACCTCCTCGCCGATTGCGGCATCCTGCTCCCGCCGACCGAGCAGGCGAACGGGGCGGCGGGGATCCTGAGCGCGGTCGCCGCCGACGCCAACGCGATCGGCTACGCGCCGGACGGACCGGCGCGGAGCGCGACCGGCATCGGCGCCGCGGGACTGGTGCCGTTCCTCGCCGTGGGCGAGTCGCTCGCCCCCGGCGACGGCCTGGTCGCCGGTAGCGAACTCTCCTACGGTGCGGTCGTGCCGACGACCGGGGCAGCCGGGAGCCTCTCGGCCGGGATCCACGCCAGCGGCCAGGTCAGCCAGTACGCCGGCTGGCGCCCGTTCGTCTTCGTGACGCTGGAGCCCCCGACGGGCCAGGTCCAGGACCTGTTCACCTTCCTCCTCGATCCGGAAGTGAACCTGCAGCTCGCTGCGGCGACGGGAGAGCTCAGCCTCTACACCATCTGAGCGGCGGGCAGCCGCCGGCCGCTCCCTCGCCGCGGGCTCCGCGCCGTCGCGCAGGGATAATCGACCGGGAGCGCTGACCGAGCGCCGTGGTCGACGCTCCCGGCCGGGTCCGGCTGCTCGGCGGGGACGCGCGCCGCCTGGACGGGGTCGCCGACGGCGAGGTCGCCCTGGTCGTGACCAGTCCCCCGTACCCGATGATCCCGCAGTGGGACGAGCAGTTCCGCTCCCTCGGCGCGACCACCTACGAGGAGATGCACCAGGTCCTCGAGGAGGCGTGGCGGGCCTGCCACCGGGTGCTCGTACCCGGTGGGCTCCTCGCCGTCGTGATCGGCGACGCGCTGCGCCGGACCGACGACGGTTTCCGTCTCTGGCCGAACCACGCTACCACCCTGCTCGCCGCCGAGCGGATCGGCTTCCGCCCGCTCCCGTACCTGCTCTGGAAGAAGCCGACGAACCGGCCCAACGCCTACCTCGGCTCCGGGTTCCTTCCTCCCAACGCCTACGTCACCCTCGACTGCGAGTTCGTCCTGCTGCTCCGCAAGGGGGACCTCCGCCGGTTCCCGAGCCACGACGTCCGTCGGGAAGCGAGCCGGTTCAGCCGAGCCGAGCGGGACCGGTGGTTCTCGCAGGTCTGGGAGGACCTGCGGGGCACGCGCCAGCAGAGGCCGGGTGGGCGGACCGGGGCGTTCCCGGCGCCGGTCGCCGAGCGGCTCGTACGGATGTTCTCGGTCGTCGGGGACACCGTTCTCGACCCGTTCGCCGGGACCGGCACCACGCTGTGGAGCGCGGCCGAGCTCGGCCGCGACGCGATCGGGGTGGAACTGGACCCGGCGACCTACGCCGCCTTGGAGTTCGAGGGAGCCCGACGGGGGCTGCTCAGCGGGACGGCATCGGGAGCATCTGCGGCGCCACGGGGGACTCGGCGTCCGCCTCGGTAGCCGTCGAGCCGACGCGGCTCAGGCGAGGACGGGCCCGGTGGGCCATCTCCTCCTCCACCGCCGTCCGGAGGTAGGCGAGCGACGCGTCGCCGAGCCGGTCGAGGTGCAGCAGCAGGTAGTGGAGGTACAGCCGCTCCGGCTGGTGCAGCGGTCCCGCCGTCCGGGGTCGCTCGCCGACGCCGGCCGGCACCGTCGGGTGCCGGTCGAGGGTCTCGGCGTGGTGCTGGTTCTCCGGCCCGTG
>JASHYB010000022.1 GCA_030043255.1 Thermoplasmata archaeon
GAGGCCGCCAACGGCCCGACGCTCCCGGAGGCCGACACGGTGCTGTTCCAGAAGAAGGTCACCGTGCTGCCGGACATCCTCGCGAACGCCGGCGGCGTGACCGTCAGCTACTTCGAGTGGGCGCAGGACATCCAGGGGTTCTTCTGGTCGCTGGAGGAGGTCAACCAGCGCCTCGAGCGCGTGATGGTCCGCTCCTACGCCGACGTCCACAAGGTCGCGACGGAGCGCAAGGTCCACAACCGCACGGCCGCCTACATCTTGGCGATCCAGCGGGTGGTCGACGCGATCCACACCCGCGGGTTCCACCCGTAGACGGCCGGGGGCCCGGCGCCGGGATGGAGGAGCTGCCCCGGTGCCGGCGCACCTCCTGGACGGACGTCGAGCGGTGGGCCGACACCGTCACCGAGCGGGTCCGCCGGGCCGGTAGCGCGCCGGAGGCGATCGTCGGGCTGACCCGGGGCGGCTGGGTCCCGGCGCGGCTGCTGGGCGATCGGCTCGGGGTCCACCGGCTCCTGTCGCTGCGGGTGCAGCACTGGGGGGTGACGGCGAGCCGGGACGGTCGGGCGCGCCTCACCGAGGGGCTGAGCGGGGAGGTCGCCGGCCTGCGCCTGCTGGTCGTCGACGACATCACCGACACCGGCGAGAGCCTGCGGCTCGCGCGCGAGCACGTGCTCGCCGCCCGGCCGCGCTCGGTAGAGACCGCCGCCTTCGTCCACATCGCCAGCTCGAGCTTCGTGCCGGACTACTGGGGGGAGGAGATCCCCCGCGACGCCTGGGTCTGGGTCGTCTTCCCCTGGAACTACTGGGAGGACCTGAGGACGCTCGCCGAGCGGGCGGAGCGGCTCACCCCCGGCCTCGAAGCGGTCCGCGCGACGCTGGCGGAGCGCTGCGGGCTGGACGTGCCGCTGGAGGACCTGCGACGGGTCCGGCCGGCGCTGCCCTAGCCGACCGTCGTCGGCGGGGCGCTCGCCCGGGCGATCGTCCGGAAGTGCTGGTGGATCATGCCGGCGCCGATCACCAGCCCGAGGCCGGTGACGATCAGGCCGGCGAGCAGCGGCACCTGGGTGATCCCGGCGAGCCCCTGCAGGTACCGCACGAGGAAGACGATCCCGTAGCTGACGAGCCCGATCCCGACGACCGACGTGGTCGCGACCACGAACGAGCGCGGGAACCGGCCGCGGGCGAACATGCGGCGGAGCGCCCGGCCGGTCTCCCAGGTCAGGGCGCCGAGGATCCACCACAGCAGGCCGGCCTGCAGGAACAACAGGACCCGGTCGAACGGCGCGTCGCCGCTCGCCGCGCCGTACTGGTTGGTCCCGGTGAGGAAGCCGACGCCGACGAGCGCCAGCGCGAACAGGCCGAAGCCGAAGGCGACCGAGCCCTGCCGGGTGTCGGCGGAGGCGGTGCGCACCGCCTCGATCAGCGCCTCGTCGATGTCGAAGGTCCAGAAGATCAGGTAGACCCCCAACACGATGGCGAGCCCGATGACCCCCCAGAGCAGCACCCCGCCCGCGGCGGCGAAGCCGAGGATCAGCAGCACGAAGGCGAACGGCAGGATCGTCTTCGCCCGGAGCTTCGGGTCCTTGAGCGCCCGGACCAGCGTGTAGTACGTCGACTCGAGGCTCGCGCTCTGCCGTATGAAGACCCGGCGGACCCCGTCGATCCGCACCCGGGACGCGAGGATCGGGAACAGGTACTCGTCCTCGGCGCCGTCGCTGACGAGGTAGGCGGAGTTCACGCTGACCTGCTGCAGGACCTGGTCGAACTGCTCGGCAACCCGCCGGTCGGAGGCGATCCCGACCTTCGCCGAGCCGGTGAGCACGCAGACCTCGCACGGCTCGCCGGCGCCCTTGAGCTCGTCCAGCAGGGAGACCGCGGCGAACAGCGCGTTGGTGTCCGAGTCCTCCGGGTCGACGGTGCCGAGCCGCACCGCGGCGTCGACGACCTGCGCCCGCCCGACGATGGGGCCGTCGACCTGGGCCTTCCGACCGAGGTCGTCGTCGCGGTCGACGCAGACGACCAGGCGCATGGCCCAGAGACTAGAGTCGCTCCCGCGTTTAATGGCTCCCGCGCTCCGGCGGTGCGGGGCCCGAGCGCAGGGGCGTCCGGGCGGGCTCCCCGGCCCGGAACGGCCGCCGCGGCGTCGGCCCCGGCACGTCTTTACCCCCGCAGGGTCGTCCGCCCCGCCCGATGGCGGAGCTCCCGGACAAGCGGACGGCGTTCATCGACTGGTACCTCGCCGTCGTCGAGGCGGCGAACCTGTCGGACAAGCGCTACCCCGTGAAGGGGATGAACGTCTGGACCCCGTACGGGTTCCGGGCGCGGCGCAACCTGGACCGCGTGATGGTCCGCGAGATCGAAGCGACCGGCTCGCAGGCGGTCGAGTTCCCGACGCTGATCCCGCAGAACGAGTTCGCCAAGGAGAAGGAGCACATCAAGGGGTTCGACGCGCAGGTGTTCTGGGTCACCAGGGGCGGGCTCTCGGAGCTGGACATCCCGCTGGTCCTGCGCCCGACCAGCGAGACCGCGATCTACCCGATCTTCGCGCTCTGGGTCCGGTCGCACCGGGACCTGCCGCTGAACGTCTACCAGATCGTCAACACCTTCCGCTACGAGACGAAGACGACGCGGCCGTTCGTCCGGGTGCGGGAGATCCACTTCTTCGAGGAGCACACCTGCCAGCTGGACGAGGCGGCGGCGACCGAGCGGGTCCGCTCCAACCGGGAGGCGTTCCGCCGGATGGCGCACGCCTTGGCGCTGCCGTACCTTGCGCTGCGCCGCCCCCCCTGGGACACCTTCCCGGGGGCACACTACACCGTCGCCTTCGACATCCCGCTCGCCGGCGCGCGCACGCTGCAGCTCGGCAGCGTGCACCACTACCGCGACAACTTCTCCGTCCCCTACGGGATCCGCTACGAGGCCCCGGACGGCTCCGAGCGGCCGGTCCACCAGACGACCTTCGGGCTCTCGGAGCGGCTGCTCGGCGCGATCGTCGGCGCCCACGGCGACGCGCGCGGGGCGGTGTTCCCGAGCGAGATCGCCCCCTACGAGGTCGTGGTGGTGCCGGTGGTCGCCGGCCCGAGCGCGTCGTCGGTCCTCCCGGCGGCCCGCAGCGTCGCCGACGAACTGCGGGCCGCCGGCCGCCGGGTCGTGCTGGACGACGGCGACGAGCGGCCCGGGGCGAAGTACTACCGGTGGGAGCTCGCCGGCGCGCCGCTGCGCCTGGAGGTCGGGGCGCGGGAGGTCGAGAGCGGCCGCCTCACGGCGGTCGACCGCCTCGGCCGCAAGGCCCCGCTCGAGCGCGCCGCCCTCGTCGCGGAGGTCGGCCGACGGCTCGGCGACTACGACGCGGAGCTGCTGCGCCGCGCCTCCGAGGCGCTGCGCGAGGCGATCTCGCCTGCGGCGACGCTGGCCGAGCTGCACGACGCGCAGCAGGTCCGCTGGGTCGGCTGGTGCGGCGCGGAGGACTGCGGGCACGAGATCGAGAAGGCGATCGACGGGGCCCTGCTCGGGACCCCGGAGGAGCCGCTGCCGTTCCCGCTCGAGCCGCCGACCCGGTGCATCGCCTGCGGCCGGACGGAAGGGGTCCGGGCCGCCCTCGCGGCGCAGCCGATGTGAACCGGCGTCCGACCCCGAGTCGCTACGGTGGGGGCGTCGCAGGGACCGGGGGGTTCGGCAGGACCAGCCACATCCCGGCCAGCCCGAACAGCAGCAGGGTGATCGTTACCGCGTAGACCCCGTTGTCGATCCAGACCCCGAAGGAGAGCCCCCACCACAGGTAGAAGACGACGGCGAGCACCACCAGGCTCGCGAATCCCCAGAAGGAGACCGCCCGGGGGAGCGACATCTTGCGCGAGCCGCCGCCGTCCTCCTCCTCCGTCCCCGGCGCGCCCGCGGCCATCCGGCCGTCGAGCCGGGGAGCGCGTGATAACCCTTGCGGCGGCGCCAGGGGTGCCGGCCCGCCCCCGCCTCCCGCCGAGCCGAGGGCTTAACCCCTCGAACGAGCTAGAACGAGGAAGATGCCTGCCGGGGAGGCGGCGGGGGGCGCCCCCCGCGGTCTGCGCGCACCCCTCGCCTCCGTCCCCCCCGCGCTGGTCCGGATCCTGGCCTACGCGAGCGCGATCGGCTCGGAGTTCTCCTTCGAGCTCCTGCGCGCCGCGATGGGGGCCGACGAGGAGACGCTCGCGGAGTCGGTCGAGAAGCTGATCGGCCTCGGCCTGCTCCGCGAGCGCCCGGGGGGCAGCCGGTTCGCGTTCGTCGAGGAGCAGGACCGGGCGGCGGTCTACCGCTCGATGTCCGAGAGCCGGCTGCGCATCCTGCACCGCAAGATCGCCGAAGCGCTCGAGCGGGCGGACCCGCAGCCGAACGACGCGGTCGTGGCCGAGCTCGGCCGGCACTACTTCCTCGGCAAGGTGCCGGAGAAGTCCTACACCTACAACCGGCGCGCCGCCGACGCGGCCCGTGCCGCGAACGACCCGGTGGCCGCGATCCACGCGCTCGAGCGGGCCCTGCTCGACCTCGGCGCGCTGGGCGGCCCGCGCGTCGCCGAGCGCTCGGAGCTGGTCGAGGCGCTGGGGGACCTGTCGTTCTCCGTCGGCGCGTTCCGGGCGGCCGACCGCTACTACCGCGACGCGCTGGAGCGGGCGGAGCACGAGCCGCCGCGGATCCGCGCCCGCCTGGTGCTGGCCCGCGCCGAGGTCGCCCGCGAGAACCTGGAGGCCGACGCGGCCGTCGCCGGCGCCCGCGAGGCGCTCGGCCTGTTCGAGGTCGACCGGGACCCGTACGGCGAGGCGCAGGCCTACCGGCTCCTCGGGCGGGTCGCCTTCCAGCGGGGCCGGTACCGGGACGCCCTGGACGAGACGATGCGCGCGCTGGAGGCGCTGCCGGCCGACGCGGACCCGTCCACCCTCGGGCGGCTCTCCATCGACCTCGGGAACGCCTTCACGCTGCTCGGCGACGACGTGCGGCCGGTGGCGGTCGAGTGGTACGAGCGGGCCGTCGAGCGCCTGCGGGCGGCGCACAACTACGCCGAGCTGGCCCGGGCGCTCCACAATCTCGGCAACGCGGTCGGCGAGCGACGCCCGGACGAGGGGCTGGAGCTGCTGGAGCG
>JASHYB010000162.1 GCA_030043255.1 Thermoplasmata archaeon
CTGGTCGCCGAATATCCGGCGATGATCCACCTGGCGTTCGACGTGACCTCGCTCTCGCTGCTCGTCAGCCTGATCTCCGCGTTCGCGCTCTCGGCGATGCTCGGCTCGGACATCTCGACGTTCCAGCGCCTGGAGCTGGAACTCGCCCGGACCGTGCTCGCCTACGTCGGATCGGGCAGCCCGCCGGCGTCCGACGCACCGCTCGCCGGCGTCTGGCGCGCCCACGTCGCGGCTTCCGAGGAGGCCCGCCGCATGGCGCGGGCCCACAGCTACGCGCTGGGCCTGTTCTCGATCGCCGGGGTCCTGTCGCTGCTCGCGCTGCTGATGGCGTCCCTGGGGGTCGTGACGTTCACCGCCGACGTGCGGGGGCTCGGGATGTTCGTGGAGTGGTTCGCGTTCGTGTTCCTGGTCGCCGGGGCCATCGCGGTGCTCGCGAGCGTGGGCTACTCCGCGCCGGTCTCCGCGTACGAGCGACTGGCTCCGCGCCGGTGGCGCCGCAACTCCGGCCGCCAGCAGGCGGTCGACGCCGCGGTCTCGGAGATCGCCTGGCTGGCCGAGTTCTCGCGGGGGGCTCGCGAGTCCCGGATGAGCCCGCGGGGACCGTCGATGATCCCGAGCTGGCGCGAATAGCTGACCACCCGCCAGCCTCCGGCGGGCGCGCCGCTTCCGGTAGAGCGCGCACTTCGAGCATACCTTCAAGTCGGGGACCTCGCAACCTGCTGTCGGGAACCCCGGTGAGCAGCAGGCTGTCCCCAAGCCTCGGCGTCACGCTCCTGCTCGTGGCGCTCGCCGCGCCGACCGCGGCCGTCCTGAGCCACGGGCCGCTGCCGTCCGGACCGTCCGGGGTGCCGGGGTGGGGTCCCGCCGTGCAGAGAAGCCCCTCCGCGGCCCCCGCGGCGTCCTCGGCTGCGCCCGGCCTGGCCGCGCGGATCGAGGCGCTCGAACAGGGGGTCCGAGCCACTGGCGTTCCGCTCGGGCTGTTCCATCCCCCGGATCTCGCCGCCGCCTCGCCCGGCCGGGCCGGTCCGGTCAGCCCCACCTACACCACGGGCCCCGCGCCGATGGGGATCGCCGACCTGGGGCTGCGGAACGTCTCCGGTACGGTCACGCCGTACGTGCTGAACACGTCCAGCGTCCTCGGCTCGGTCGCGCTGACGCGAGCGGAGTCGGTCTACGTGGACGGCGACGGACCGGACACCTTCGGCATCCAGCTCAACGCGGTCGCGACCAACGTCACGCTCTTCGGGCACGATGCCTACGAGTTCTGGGCCCAGGACTTCGTGACCTACACGCCGAGCACCGGGAACCTGTCGTTCGGGGACAACGTCTGGAACTTCTCGTCGCCCGAGGGGGCGATCTCGTCGAACGTCTTCGCGTCGATCGGTCCGAACGGGACGCTCGACGCCCCGTACTTCTACTACGCCACCGGCCCGACGCTCAACGTCGCCTATCCGTTCACCCTCCGCCTCTACCTGAACGCGACCGACGTCGGCGGGCGGCCGGCGATCTACTTCAACTACTCCGTGGCCGCGACCAACGGCCCGTTCGCGGGATCGTTCGACCGCGTCGTGTTCAACTCCGGCTCCCGTGCGGCGCCCGTTCCGGCGTTCCAGGCCAACGGGACGGGGGTCGACCCGTACGGGCTGCCGAACGACCTCGAGCTCGACCTGGTCGGCGACGGGGACGGCGACACCACCACGTTCTTCGCCATGAACGCCACGATCGCCCTGGACTTCTGGAACGCGAGCGCCCGGGCCTACCAGGCGGTCCCGTCGGCGTACGACGCCGGGAGCGACACCGGCGAGACCAGCAACGGGGTCCTGCCGAGCTACCGCACGCCGGTGCTCGGCGGTCCGCCGACCGTCACGCTCGGCACCGGCCCGTCGTACGTCCTGGGGCTCTGGAACGTCTCGGACGCGCTGGACGGCTCGCGCAACTTCTCGGTGGCGCTGCGGCCGCAGAACGCCTTCCTGTTCGTCAGCCCCGGGACGGTTTTCGACGCGTCGACCGCCCAGTGGGTGCCGACCATCCGCCTCGGCGCGGCCAGCTCCGATTTTCTCCTGCCGAACACGGGGAACTTCTCGCTGCAGTGGATGCTCAGCGACCGGACCCCCGTGAACGCCTCGGTCACCGACCTCGACCCGCTGCCCGGAACGAACACGACGCTGCCGCCGGTGAACCTGACGGTCGACGACGCCCTCGGCTCGTACACCCCGCTGCTCGCCTGGAAGAACGCCGAGCTGGCGGCGATCAGCACCGGCGCCGGCACCGAGGCGGACCCGTACGTCCTCGCCCATCGGCCGGTCGGCGGGGTGGAACCGGTCTTCGGGCAGACGAACGACTTCGGCTTCCCGGTCTTCGCGGGAGTGCTGCTGATCGACACGACCAGCTACGTACACGTCGTGGCGCCGGCGGTCGGCATCACCTACGGGGCCTGGAGCGACCCGACGCTCGACCGGCTCGGCCTCCCGCTCAACAACTCGCTCCAGCTCGAGTTCTGGAACGTCTCCAACGTGGTCGTCACCAACTCGAGCGACCTGAGCGGCTGGCTGCCCGCGGCGGTCGCCCCGTTCCCGGCCGCCGAGGTGGAGTTCTGGGGCTCGGACGGCAATCTCGTGGCGGCCAACACCTTCTACGATCAGGGTTACGCCCTCGCGCTCTACGGCGGCACGGACAACACCGTCTGGGGCAACACGATCCTCTCCGGCGCGGTCGACGCGGCGCTGGACGGCGGCAACGCGTCCGTCGGCCTGCTGGAGTGGGAGTCCGGCGACCTGCTCTACAACAACTACGTCGCCGTCCCGGTCCCGGCCCTGACGCCGACGATCGACGCCTTCTCCTGCCAGGTGGCGTGCCTGCCGGCGTCGTACGTCGACAGCTGGAACGTCAGCCTGCAGCCGGCGAACGCGACGGCCACGGTCGAGGGTATCAGCCTCTCCGGTTCGATCCTGCACCAGGGCTACCAGGGCGGCAACTTCTGGTCCAACTACGGCAGCGCCCAGGACCCGTTCGGGGTCCTGCCCTACGATGACGGAGGGCTGATCACGAACGGCGGGGACGACCTGCCGCTCTACCCGTCGACCCTCTATCCGGTGGAGTTCGTCGAGGCCGGGCTGGCCTCCGGCCTCTCCTGGGGCGAGAGCTCGCTGGGGGTCAACACCAGCTCGTCGACCCCGGTGCTCGCGGTGTACGCGCCCAACGGGACCTACCCGTACACCATCGCGGCGCCCAGCGGCTACCTGGGCCCGTCGCCGGCGACCTTCGTGGTCAACGGCTCGGGGCTCACCGTCGCCGTGGCCTTCGACGAGGAGTTCAACGTGCAGGTGGACGAGACCGGCCTGGTGACCGGATGGACCTGGTCGGTCACCTTCGCTCCGCTCCACGACAGCGGCGGCAACGCCGCCTCCGTGAACTCGACCTCCGCCGAGGCTCGTGCCAACCTGACCAACGGGAGCTATCGGTACACG
>JASHYB010000163.1 GCA_030043255.1 Thermoplasmata archaeon
GGGCTGACGCAGTCCAGGCTCCGGCTCTCGTGGAGGACCGTCTCGGGAGGGACGACGAACGCCTCAGCGACCAGCGTCGGGTCCTCGAACAGGTCGTTCAGCTCCTCCGGGGCGGGGAGGAACTCTCCGCACTGGACGGGCTGGCCGAGTTCGGGCCGGTGGTCGACCAGCAGCGTCCGCGCGCCGCCCTCGGCCGCGGCCCGGGCCGCGCTCGACCCCGCCGGTCCGGCCCCTACGACGACGACGTCGTAGCGGTCCGGCACCCTAGACTCCGAGCGCTACGAAGTGCGACGCGGCGGCCTGGATCGGGCCCAGGACGATCTGCGGATAGATCCCGAGCGCGACGATCGCGACCGCCGCGACGCCGATCGCGACCGCGCGGCCGTACCCGAGACCGCCGGCCCCGAGCGCCGGGGGCCCGGCCCCTCCGACGACGGCCCCGTGGGGGACCGCCGCCGGGCCCGGGTCGTCGAAGTAGATCGTCTTCAGGATCCGGGCGTAGTAGAAGACCGAGAGCGCGCTGTTGAGCAGGCCGGCGACGGCGAGCCAGACGAAGTACCCCCGCGCCTCCACGGCCGCGCTGAACAGCACGAACTTCGAGGCGAAGCCGATCGTCAGCGGGACCCCCGCGAGCGACAGCAGCATCAGCGCGAACGCGGCGGAGGTGAGGGGGTACCGCTGGCCGAGCCCCTTCCAGTCGTCGACGAGCGGCCCGACCCCGAGGGCGGCGACCCCAGCGACGACGAGGAACGCCCCGCCCTTCATCAGGACGTGCGCGAGGATCTGGAACGTCGCGCCGGCGAGAGCGGGCGCGGTGCCGACGGCGATGCCGAGGAGCATGTAGCCGGCCTGGCTGATCGACGAGTACGCCAGCAGCCGCTTCATCTCCTTCTGCAGGAGCGCCAGCACGTTGCCGACGGTCATCGTCAGCACCGCGAGGACCGCGAGGGTGATCCGCAGGAATGCCCCCAGCGCGACCGGGCCCCCGCCGAACGGGTTCCCCGGGCCCCCGGGATGGACGAACAGCACCGGGCCGAGGAAGACGAGGAAGAAGGCGAAGACGCCGACCTTCTTCGAGCCGCCGGCGAGGAACGCGCTGACGTCCGACGGCGCCCCGTCGTAGACGTCGACCGCCCAGGCGTGGAACGGCACGAGCGTCGTCTTGAACGCGAGACCGGCGATCAGGAAGCCGTAGCCCAGCAGCGCGAGCACCGGGTAGCCGACCGAGCCGGCGACCGCCGCGATCCGGAACAGGTTGGTGGTCCCGTAGGCGCCGAACAGCAGCGAGGCGCCGAAGAACGAGACCGTGGAGCTGACGGCGCCGATGACGTAGAACTTCATCGCCGCTTCCAGCGGGCGGATCCCGCGGCGGGTGTAGCCGACGAGCAGGTAGGTCGAGATGCTCGTGATCTCGATCGCGAGCAGCAGGAAGATCAGGTCGCTCGCCAGCGCGACCAGGAGCATCCCGAGCGTCGCCAGCGAGAGCAGCCCGAAGAAGATCGGCGCGCCGGCCTCGCGGGACTCCCGGCTCATCGAGGCGAGGCCGACCAGCAGCGCGGAGAGCAGGAAGATCGCCTGGAAGACGAGGCCGAAGGAGCTGACGAAGTACAGCGGCGAGCTGCCGGCCGCCGGGGCGACGTTGATCGCGGCGGCCCCGAGGGTGCGCACCGCGGCGAGGGGGGCGAAGCCGAGGTCCGCGAGCACGAGCGTCAGCGCGAGCGCGCTGCCGCCGACGCTCACGGCGCCGACCGCCTCCAGCCGGCGGACCCCGACGACGTCCAGGAGGAAGACCAGCAGCGCGCTCGCCAGGACGACGATCTCCGGGGCGAAGGTGGCGGCGACCGTCAGGACGTCGCTCATCGCCCTCTTCCGCTCCTCACGGCCCCGGGAAGCCGTGCACCGGCGAGCTGGTGATGACGTTCACCAGCAGGCTCGGCAGGATCCCGAACAGCACCGTCAGCGCGACCAACAGGCCCATGCCGGCCCCTTCGTACCACGGCACGCCGTGGCCCTCGCCGGGGGGGATCCCCTTCGGCGGGCCGAACAGCATCCGTTGCATCATCCACAGATAGAACGCCGCCGTGACGACGAGGATCCCGAGCGGGATCAGGACCCAGTAACCGAGGCCGTACCAGGTCGCAAGCAGCGCGGTGAACTCGGCGGGGAAGCCGATGAGCGCCGGTAAGCCGAGCGAGGCGAGCGAGCCGGCCATGAGCATCGTCGACAGCGTCGGATTGGTCGGCGTGATCCCGCCGAGCGAGGCGATGTCCCGCGTCCCGTAGGAGTGGTGGACCGTCCCAGCGGTCATGAACAACAGCGCGCTCACGATCCCGTGCGCGAACATCAGCAGGACCGCGGCGAGCAGGCCGAGGGAGGAGTCCAGCGCGATGGCGAGCAGCACGATGCCCATGTGGTTGATCGAGGAGAACGCGACCATCCGCTTCAGGTCCCGCTGGGCGAGCGAGACCACCGAGCCCCAGATGATCGACGCGAAGGCGACCGCGAACAGGATCGGCCGGTCGTTCGCGAAGCCGCTCGGCAGGATCTCCACCGCCCAGCGGATCAGCCCGTAGCCGCCGAGCTTGAGCAACAGGCCGGCGAGCAGCACCGAGCCACCGGTGGGCGCCTCGACGTGCGCGTCCGGCAGCCAGGTGTGGAACGGGACGATCGGGAACTTGACGCCGAAGCCGAAGAACAGCGCGAGGAACAGGAACGACTGGTCGACGCTGGACAGCGTCCGCGCGCTCGCGTCGACCGAGGCGAA
>JASHYB010000164.1 GCA_030043255.1 Thermoplasmata archaeon
CAGAACCTACTGTTCGTGCTCGCCGCGCTCGCGGCGGTGAGCGCCGCCGCGCTCTGGTTCGGGATCTCCGAAGCGCCGCGCCAGCTGACCACCGCGCACGTCGCCCGGCATCCGGAGAGCCTGCTGTCGCGCATCCGAGGTCACCTCGACCTGCGGATGACCGCGCCGTTCTTCCCGACGCGGCCGCGCTGGCGGCCTCGGCCCTGGTCGCGGCTGCGCGCCTGGGCCCGCGAGGAGCTCCGGCACGAACTGCCGCTGGTGCTGCTGGGCTCGTTCCTGTTCAACCTCTCCTCCAACCTGTTCAACATCTCCTACACCCCGTACCTGTACAGCGTCGGGCTCGCCGCGTCGGCGATCTTCCTCGTCAACCTGTCGAACAGCTTCGCGCAGACGCTGGTCTTCCCGCTGACCGGCGGTCTCGCGGCGAGGTTCGGGGTCGACCGCCTCGTCGGTCGCGCGTCGTACGTCCGCGCCCTGGGCTACCTCGCGACCGCCGGCTTCACCTTCGCGGCCCTCCTGCGTGGGCCGGCGCTCGACGCGAACCTGCTCGTCTACGGTCTGCTCGGCGGGGCGATCGCCGTCTACACCACCGCCAGCGCGCTGATGCTGTTCCGCGGGCTCGGCCCGAAGGACCCCGGGCGCATCCTCGGCGTGAACAGCGCCCTGGGTGGCGCCGCCGCCGTCGCCGGCGCGGGACTGAGCGCGGTGCTGGCGCTCGTCGGCTCGTTCCGGCTGGTGTTCCTGGTCGCCTCGGGGATCCTGCTGGTGTCCGTGCCGCTGTGGGCCGCCGCCACCGTCGCCTACCGGCGCCGCCGCGCGGCGAGCGACGCGCGCGGCGCTGGCGCGGCGGCCGGGACCTCCGTCGCGCCGGCGCCCGACAAAACCCCTTAAGCCGGACCGGGCTGGGCGCGCGCCGGGGGAGTCGTCAGGTGGCGGGCGAGGTCCAGCGCGGGCTCGAGGACGTCGTCGCCCTCGAGTCGAGGATCTGCTTCATCGACGGCCGCCAGGGTCGGTTGATCTACCGCGGCTACGACATCCGCGACCTGGCCGAGCGCTCCACCTTCGAGGAGGTCGCCTACCTGCTCTGGTACGGACGCCTGCCGACCGCCACCCAGCTCGCCGACCTCCGCCAGCGGCTCGCCGAGCTGCGGACGTTGCCCGGCGAGCTGGTGCGGGAACTCGACGCGCTGCCCGCGACGGCGAACCCGATGGACGCGCTCCGCACCGCGGTGAGCGCGATGGCGATCTTCGAGCCGCAGGAGACCCGGCCGGGGCCCAGCTCCATCGGCGGGGCCCAGCGCCTGACGGCGGCCCTGCCGTCGATCCTGGGGACGTTCGTCCGCCGTCGGGCGCACCTGCCGCCGATCGCCGCCCGGCCGGAGCTCTCGCACGCCGCCTACCTGGTCTACGCGCTGCTCGACCGGGAGCCGACAGAGCTGGAGGCGCGGGCGATCGACGTCGCGCTCATCCTGCACGCCGACCACGACCTCAACGCCTCGACCTTCGCGGCCCGGGTGACCGCCTCGACGCTCAGCGACCTGTACAGCGCCGTCACCAGCGCCGTCGGCACGCTCAAGGGTCCGCTCCACGGCGGGGCGAACGAACGGGTGATGGAGCTCCTCGGCGAGATCGGGACGGTGGACCGGGCCGAGGAGTTCGTCAAGGCCAAGCTGGCCCGTCACGAGCGGGTGATGGGCTTCGGCCACCGCGTCTACAAGGTCGAGGACCCGCGCGCGACGATCCTGCGCGACTGGTCCCGCCGCCTCGGCGAGGCGAAGGGGGACCTGCACTACTACCGGCTGCTCGAGAAGGTGGTCGAGGTCGTCCACCGCGAGAAGGGGCTCTACCCGAACGTCGACCTGTACTCGGGGTCGATCTACACTTTGCTCGGGATCCCGCAGGACCTCTACACGCCGATCTTCGCCTCCAGCCGCGTCGTGGGCTGGACGGCGCACGTGCTGGAGGAGTACGAGGACCTGCGCCTGATTCGCCCTACGTCGCTCTACGTCGGGCCGACCGACCTCGCCTACGTGCCGGTCGCCGAACGCTCGTAGCCCGGGGGGCCCCGGGGCCCACCGCGTCGACCGACATTAGCGGATAGCGCAGGTCGGGCCGGTGCGCAAGCTGCGCGCGGACCGTCACCGGTCCGTCGGCGAGCACCAGCCGCACCTCCAGCATCTCGCCGGTGAGGTAGCGGTAGGCGAACCGGCCGCGGCCGAGCGGTCCGCCCCGGGCAAGGTCGAGGCGGACCCGGACGCGGCGGACGAACGGCTGCAGGGCGACCGCCCGCTCGATCGTGCGCGCGAGGCCGGCCGCGGTCCTCGCGCTCACCGGTATGCCGAGGTACTGGTGGAAGACGCCGCCGAGCTTGATGCCGGCCTCGAAGAGCAGCGCCTCGCGCCGGTCGAGCCGGGCGCGGTGGATCGACGTTCGGGCCATCGTTGCCCTACCCCCGGTCCGGCGCGGGCCGGTCGACGGTGAACGGCCCGAGCAGGTAGTAGACGGCGACCCCGAGCAGGAAGCCGTAGGCCGCGGTCTGGGCGATCAGGGCCAATAGTGAGCCGGCGGCCGGGTGGAACTGCAGCGGCACCAGGGCGACGGCGGCGAGCGCCGCGGTGAAGGCGGCCGGCGCCCGCAGGGCCGCGCCGCGGCGGATCTTCGGGTAGGGCACCGGCACGACCATCATCACCGTCACGATGAGGCCGCCGATCAGCACGCCGATCGGCTGCACGCCGGCGTAGCCGGGCTGGTCGTGGAAGAGCAGGAGGACGACCACCGCGAGCGCGCTCTCCGGGGTCGGCACCCCGAGGAAGTACGGGAGGTCGTGCACGCGGGTGGTGAAGTAGATCAGCCGCGAGATCGCGGCGACCAGGAACGCCGCCGCGACCGCCGTCGTGAGCAGGGCGTACGGGGACCAGGCCCCCACGTGGAAGCTGTGGAAGGCGAGCATCACGGCCGGCGCCACGCCGAAGGAGGTCGCGTCGGCGACCGAGTCAGCGATCGCGCCGAAGCGGCTCGGCGGCAGGCGGCTGCGGCGCGACAGCATGCCGTCGAGGCCGTCCAGGCCGATCGCGCAGACGATGAGCAGCATCGCCCACGGCTTGTTGCCGGCCAGCGTGTAGAGGACGGCCCCCACGCCGAGCAGACCGTTGCCGAGGGTCGCCAGGTTCGCGCCCAGGCGCCAGCGGTCGGTCACGGCACGATCCGGGCGATCGTCGAGCGGCCGCCCTGCACCCGGTCCCCGACCTTCACCGTCGGCACCGCCCGGGACGCCGGCAGCAGGACGTCGGTGCGGGAGCCGAGGACGATCATCCCGAACCGCTCGCCCTTGCGGCCGACGAAGCCGGGGCTAACGAAGCTGACCAGCCGGCGGGCCACGATGCCGGTGATCTGGACGACCTCGATCGGGCCAATCTCCGTGCGCAGGCGGTAGCGGCGCCGGACGTTCGAGCCGGCGTCGTCGCGGTACGCCGGCCGGAAGCCGGCGCCGGCGGTGTCGATCGCCTCCACCGTCGCGTCCAGCGGCAGCCGGTTGACGTGCACGTCCGTGACGCTCAGGAAGACCGAGACCACCCAGGTCTCCCCCGAGCGCTCGACCGCCCGCACCCGCCCGTCCGCGGCCGAGACGACCCCGTCGCCGGGGGTGCGCTCGGGGTCGCGGAAGAACACCAGGAGGAAGACCAGCAGCCCAGCGAGCAGCAGCGCGACGCCGAGCGCGGCGTAGTGCAGCCCGCCGTGCAGGACCAGCGCGACGATCGCGAAGAGGACCAGCAGCCCGGCCACCGGGGCGACCCGGCGGGCGGAGCCGGGGGCGAGCACGCCCCTACCCCGTCAGCACGATCTCGATGTTGACGCCGTCCGGGACCTGGATCCGCATCACCTGGCGGAGCGCGCGCTCGTCGGCGTCCAGGTCGATCAGGCGCTTGTGGATCCGCATCTCCCAGTGGTCGATCGTGCTCGTGCCGCCGCCGTCCGGGCCCTTGCGGACCGGGACGCGGAGCTTCTTGGTCGGGAGCGGGATCGGCCCGGCGATCGCCACGCCGGTCTTCTGGGAGATGTCGCGGATCTGCCGGCAGATCGAGTCGACCTTGTGCGCGTCGGTCCCGCTGAGGGCGATCCGGGCCTTCTGCACCATCGAGCGTTCCCCCCCGACCGCCGAGCCGCCCGAACCGCGCGAAGCCTACGCCGTGCGCTTCTTGACGTCGACGACGACCCCGGCCGCGACGGTCTGGCCCATGTCGCGGACGGCGAAGCGTCCGAGCTGCGGGAACTC
>JASHYB010000165.1 GCA_030043255.1 Thermoplasmata archaeon
CGGCGAGCGCCGCCAGGGCCAGGTGCTCGACTCGCGCAAGGGGCTCGCCATCGTCCAGGTCTTCGGGCCGACCATGGGCTTCAACCTGGAGCAGACGAGCGTGAAGTTCCTCGGGGAGGTCGCGACCCTCGCGGTCTCCAACGAGCTGCTGGGCCGCGTCTTCACCGGCCTCGGCGAGCCGCGCGACGGCGGGCCGAAGATCGTCAGCTCCACGCGCCTGGAGATCGTCGGCAACGCGATGAACCCGTACTCGCGCGAGGAGCCGAGCGAGTTCATCCAGACCGGGATCTCCACCATCGACGTCAACAACACCCTCGTGCGTGGCCAGAAGCTCCCGCTGTTCAGCGGGGCCGGCCTGCCCCACAACCAGGTCGCCGCGCAGATCGTCCGCCAGGCCAAGCTCCGCAACTCGAGCGAGGGCTTCGCGGTCGTCTTCGGCGCGATGGGGATCACCAGCGAGGAGGCGAACTTCTTCCTCAAGGAGTTCGAGACCACCGGCGCGCTCGAGCGCACCGTCGCCTTCCTGAACCTCTCCAGCGATCCGTCGATGGAGCGGGTGGTCACGCCGCGGATGGCGCTGACCGCCGCCGAGTACCTCGCCTACGAGGAGGACCTGCACGTGCTGGTCGTGCTCACCGACATGACCAGCTACTGCGAGGCGCTGCGGGAGGTCTCCGCCGCGCGCGAGGAGGTGCCCGGCCGCCGCGGCTACCCGGGGTACCTGTACACCGACCTCGCCACGATCTACGAGCGGGCCGGCAAGATCCACGGCCGCAAGGGCTCGATCACCCAGCTGCCGATCCTGACGATGCCGGCGGACGACGTGACGCACCCGATCCCGGACCTGACCGGCTACATCACCGAGGGCCAGATCTACCTCAGCCGCGACCTGCAGCGCAAGG
This sequence comes from Thermoplasmata archaeon, assembly GCA_030043255.1. GTDB lineage: Archaea > Thermoplasmatota > Thermoplasmata > Lutacidiplasmatales > UBA184 > Lutacidiplasma. Next base: position 903 of record JASHYB010000165.1, read on the forward strand.
GGATCTACCCGCCGATCGACGTCCTGCCGAGCCTCTCGCGGCTCATGGGCCAGGGGATCGGCAAGGACCGGACCCGCGACGACCACCGCGGCGTCTCCGACCAGCTGTTCTCCGCCTACGCGACCGGCAAGGACCAGCGGGCGCTGAGCGCCATCGTCGGCGAGGAGGCGCTCAGCCCGGTCGACCGGCTGTACCTGCGCGCGGCCGACCGCTACGAGCGCGAGTTCGTGGCGCAGCGCACCGACGAGGACCGGACCATCGACGACAGCCTGCGGATCGCCTGGGACATCCTCTCCGACTTCCCGGACGCCGAGCTGAAGCGGATCCGGCCGGAGTTCATCCAGCAGTACCGCGCCCACCCGCCGGTCGCCGGCCTGTAGCGGGGCAGGGGGCAGTCGGGCGTGGCCGTCGAGAACGTGCGCCCGACGCGCCTGGAGCTGCTGCGCACGCGCCGTCGCATCGTCGTCGCGAAGCGCGGGCTCAACCTGCTCAAGCTCAAGCGCTCGGCGCTGATCGCCGAGTTCTTCCGCATCTCCAAGGAGGCGATGCGCCTGCGGGGGGACCTGCGCGGCCGCATCGCCCAGGGCTACGAGGCGATCCGCCTCGCCGAGACGATCGAGGGGCCGACCCGGCTCGAGAACATCTCCATGCTGCTGCCGGACGTGCCGGCGGTGGCGGTCGCCACGCGGAACGTCATGGGGGTGCGGACCCCGTCCGTCGACGGCGGGAGCTTCCAGCCGCTGCCGACCGTCTCGCTGCTGGACCTGCCGACCTCGGTCGACGAGGCGGTCCGCCGCTTCCAGGCGATCTACGAGGTGGTCCTGGACATCGCGGAGAAGGAGAACGCGCTGCGTCGCCTGCTGCGCGAGATCGAAAAGACCAAGCGCCGCGCCAGCGCGATCGAGAACGTCCTGATCCCGCGGCTGGAGGGGGTCGTGCGCTACATCAAGTTCCGCTTCGACGAGATGGAGCGGGACTCGTTCAGCATGCTGAAGACGGTCAAACGCAAGATGGAGCAGGAGGCCGAGGGTGTGGCCGCCTAGCGTCGCGGTCCGGCGCTTCGTCGCGCTCTGGACCGTCAGCACCCTGTGGAAGCTGCTGGCGCTCGCCGGGTTCCTCTACCTGGCGGTCCGCGTGAGCGGCGGAGGCGGGCTGTGAGCGGGGCGGCGCCGACCGAGCCGGACACCGCGACCGTCGAGGCGCTGCGCCGGCTGAAGGCGGCCGAAGCGGACGGGGAGGCGCAGCTCCGCCAGGCGCAGGAGGCGGCGGCCCAGGCCATCCAGCGGGCCCGCGACGAAGCGGAGGCGACCGTGAAGGCGGTCGCCGCCGAGCTCGAGACGGAGCGCACCCGCGCCCTCGAGGCCGCAAGCGCCGCCGCCGACCGCGAGGCGGAGCAGATCCGCGCGGACGGGGCGAAGGCCGCGGACGCGCTGCGCACCGACCGCTCCAAGCGACCGGCCGACCGGGCCGACGCGATCGTCGCGACCGTGCTGGGACCGTTCGCGAGCGACTAGCGAGGGGCGATGGGGCTGCGGCCGGTGCCGATGGAGAAGGTCGGCCTGCTGGGCCTGCGCTCCGACGAGGAGCGGATCCTCACGGTGCTGCACGACCTGCGGCTCGCGCAAATCGAGCCGCTGAGCCCCGCCGCGCTCGCCGAGCTCGGCCCGGAGCGCGGCTCCGAGACGCTGCGCAAGATCGGCGACGAGACGCTGCGCTTCCGGGGCCTGAGCGCCGCGCTGCCGCCGGTGCCGGTCCCGCAGCGCCGCCAGTTCGGCTCGCTGGACGAGGTGCTGGCGCTCGCCCAGACGGTGCCGATCGATTCCGAGGTCGGCGAGCTGGTCCGCGAGGACGACCGGCTGCAGACCGAGCGCAAGGCCTCCGACGACACGATCGCGCTGCTGGAGAAGATCGGCTTCTATCCGGACCGGCTCGACCTGCTGCGCGCGCGCAGCGTGCTCGCCTTCTACGGCGAAGGCTCCGACGAGGCGGTCGCGCG
>JASHYB010000023.1 GCA_030043255.1 Thermoplasmata archaeon
GGGCCGGCTCGCCGACGATCAGCTGCCCGTCCTTGGTGAACGCGACGTACGACGGGAACGCCTTGCCCCCGCCGACGGTGGTCCCCTCCGCGCTGGGGACGATCTGCGGGCGGCCGCCCTCGAGGACCGCCGCCGCCGAGTTGCTCGTACCGAGATCGATGCCGAGGATCTTTGCCATGGTTGCTCCGTACGGCGCCACCCTCTTCGGGAACTTGGGTTCTCCGAGACGGTTGCGCCGTTACGGTAAGTCTGCACTGCTATAAAAAGACAGCCTACCCGTCGAGCTCGACGCCCAAGCGGCCCGCTCGCCGGGGCCGCTGCCGCCGCTCGCGAGGCAGGGCAGGTCTTCAGCAACCGTCTTCGGAGCCGGACCGCTACCGAGACGGTGGAGTCCCCCCGCAGCGTCCGTGGCACCTCGCGCCGGGTCGTGCTCGTCGACATGGACGACACCCTGTTCGACCACTCGCTGACCTGTCGGGCCGCCATCGCCGAGCTCCGCCGCGAGCGAGCCTTCCTGCGCCGGCAGCCGCTCGAGCAGCTCTGGCGAGAGTACCTTCGTCAGCTGGAGAGCACGTGGGCTACCCTGAGCCCCACGCGGGCGGCGATCGATGAGGCGCGTCGGGAGCGCTGGCGCCGTCTGGCGCTGTCCTGCGGTGCGACGCCGTCGGAGGGGGAGGTGGCGGCGCTGTCGAGAACGTACCGCAGGCACTACCAGCGGCTCCGGCGACCGGTCCCCGGAACTCGGGCCCTCCTGGCGGGGCTGCATCGGCGGGCCCCGGTGGTGATCGTGACCAACAACGAGCGGGCGGAGCAGGAGGAGAAGGTCCGCTTCCTCGGGATCGGCGAGCACATCGACGGCCTGGTGGTTTCCGAGACGGTCGGGGTGGGCAAACCGGATGCCCGAATCTTCCAGGCGGCGCTGAGGGCGGTCGGCGCGCGGCCGCACGAGGCTACGATGCTCGGCGACTCCTGGGCCAACGACGTGGTCGGCGCCCGTCGGGCCAGGATCCGGCCGGTCTGGTTCAATCGCTTCGGCGTCCCACCTCCCGGTCGCGGTACGGTCGCCGAGCTGCGTTCACTGCGACCAAGCGGGCCGGCGATGCGGCTCCTCCTCGGCGACGACGGCCCCGCCCCACGAGCCCCCCGGTCGCGTCGGTTATAGACGGCCGCCCGGTCCGAGGGCGTTGACCGAGCCTACCGTCTCGTGGAGCCGAGCGGCACGTCAGGCCCTGCCTGCCATGCGGGCGTGGCGGGCCGCGCTCCACCAGGACCCGGAGCTCTCCGGCGAGGAGCTGCGGACGCGCGAGAAGGTCCTGCAGGCGCTGCGCGAGCTCGGGATCCCGACAACGACCTTCCCCGGGTCACTGTACGGGGTGCTCGGGCTGATCGGCGAGCGTACCGCCGGTCCGGTGGTCGCGCTGCGGGCCGACATGGACGCGCTCCCGGTGGAGGAGGCGACCGACCTTCCGTTCCGGTCCCGGCGTCCCGGGACGATGCACGCCTGCGGGCACGACGTGCACATGGCCGCGCTGCTCGGCGCGGCGCTGATCCTCTCCCGGCAGCCCCGGGCCCTGGGCGGGCCGGTCAAGCTGATCTTCCAGCCTTCCGAGGAGGACGGCACCGTCGGCGGGGCGCTGCCGCTGATCCAGCGGGGGGCGCTCGAGCGGCCGACGGTCGACTACGTCGTCGGCCAGCACGTCGACCCCAGTCTCCCCCTCGGGTCCGTCGGCTGGGGGATCGGACCGTTCATGGCGGCCGCGGACGAGTTCCGCATCACGGTCCGGGGCCGGGGCGGCCACGCCTCCTCCCCCCAGCAGGGCCCGGACGCGATCCTGGTCGCCGCGGAGATCGTCACCGGCCTGCAGGCGCTGGTCAGCCGGGTCCGCGATCCCACCGAGCCGGTGGTCGTGAGCGTCGGCTCGATCCACGGCGGGACCCGCCACAACATCCTGCCCGAGGTGGTCGTCCTGGTGGGAACGGTCCGCACGGTCAGCGCGGCGACGCGCGACCTGATGGAACGGACGCTGAAGCAGCGGGTGCGGGCTATCGCGGCGAGCCTCGGGGCCCGGGCCCGCGTCGACTACCGTCGGGGCTACCCGCCGCTGATCAATCCCGGGCCGGCGACCCGGACGGTCGTGCGGGCGCTCGAGGTCGAGCTCGGTCGGTCGTCGGTCGTGCCGGTCGAACGCCCCCTCATGGGCGCCGAGGACTTCGCCCGGTACCTGGAGAAGGTCCCCGGGACCTTCCTGCGGCTCGGGGTCGGCGTCCCCGGTCGCTCGGCGAGCCTGCACAGCGCCGGCTTCGCCCCGGAGGAGCGGGCGATGGTCGTCGGCGCGGCAACGCTCGCGGCCGCGGCGGTGGGCCTGCAGCGCTCGGGCCGATGAACGCCGCCCGCGTCCGCGCGAGCTTCCCCGCGCTGCGGCCGCGGCCGGGGGCGCCGGTACCTGCCTACCTCGACTCGGCCTGCCTGTCGCTCGTGCCGGACGAGGTGCTCGCGGCGATGCAGGAGTACTACACCGAGTATCCCGGCTGCGCCGGCCGCAGCCTCCACCGGTTCAGCGAGGAGGTCGGCCGACGCTTCGAGGAGGCCCGGGAGGCCTTCGCCGCGTTCTTCGGGCGGGCCGACCCGTCCGGCACCGTCTTCCTGCGCAACGCGACCGAGGGGATCAACCTGGTCGCCCGGGGGCTCGCCTGGCGGCCCGGCGACCGGGTGCTCGTCAGCGACCGGGAACACAACTCCAACCTCGTGGTCTGGCAGGCGCTGGCGCGGGAGCGGGGGATCCGCCTCGAGACGTTCGCGCTCCCGGACGACCGGAGCTTCGACGGCGACGCGTTCGAGGCAGCGCTCGCCCATCGCCCGAAGCTGGTCAGCGTTTTCCACACCTCGAACCTGGACGGGCGGACGCTGCCGCTGCGCGAGATCGTCGA
>JASHYB010000166.1 GCA_030043255.1 Thermoplasmata archaeon
GCGGCCGGCGGCTCGACGACGGTGGCCTTCTACCCCGGCGCCGACCTCCGGGTCACCTCGGTGGGCGGCGGCGGGTCCGAATCCTACGCCAGCGCGGGGGTCCCTTCGGTCGGGATCCTCTACGAAGGCATCCTCGTCGGGAGCGTGCTGCTGGCCCTCGCTGCGCTCGCCGTTCTCGTCCTGCTGGTCGCCCGGGCGAGAGGACACGGAAGCCTGGCCGGTCCTGCTCGGCGGTTCCGGGGGATCGTCCTCGCGGCCCTGCTGCTCGGCCTCCTCCTTGCGGTGATCGCCCCGGTGGCGCAGCCGCAGCTGTATCGGGGCGCGAACCCGGACGGCAGCTGCTCGGGATCCTCGCCCGTGGCCGCCTGTCAGGGGTTCTGGGGGAGCTCGACCCACGAGGGCCTCTCGAGCGTGTGGGGCGCTGCTCCGGGCTGGTGGCTGGACCTCTTCGCCGCCGGAGCGTTCGGCCTTACCCTCTGGCTCGGGTCGGGAGCCCGGCCGGCCACCGGATCGGAGCCGACCTCTCCGCCCCGCCGGCAGGACTCGCTGAAAGAGACCGCCTCCCCGGCGTCCGGATCGGGAGCGGACGAGGGGCCCGACGGGTAGACCGGCGGCCCGCGGCCCTGCCGCGGCGTGACACGAGAGCGACCTTTAAACGGTCCGTTGCGGTCGTTCGCATGGCTCCCTTCCGGAGAGGGGGGCGATCATGACAGCAGCGGATTCACGGTACCTTCGGGTCGAGGTTCCTGAGGAGCGGCCCCGCGAGCGGGTCGCCGACTTCCGGGAGGTCCTGCACTCGTACACGCGGGAGGAGGCGATGCTGGAGGCCCAGCGGTGCCTGCAGTGCGCGCTGCCGTTCTGCGTCGAGGCCTGCCCGATCACCCAGGACTGCCGGGGGTACATCGGCCTGGTCGCGGACGGGCGGTTCGACGAGGCGGCCCGGCTCACGCTCCGCGAGAACCCGCTGGCCACCACCCTGTGCAAGGTCTGCTACCACTACTGCGAGGACGCCTGCATCATGAAGGGCCGCGGGGTCCCGATCGCGATCCGCCACCTCAAGCGCGCCGCCCTCGAGTTCGGCGAGTCGGACCTCGAGTACGTCCCGAGCGCCCCGCGCGACCAGCGGGTCGCGATCATCGGCGCCGGGCCGGCGGGCCTGATGGCCGCCTGGGAGCTGTGCATCCGCGGCTATCCGGTCACCGTCTTCGAGAAGCAGCCGGCGATCGGCGGCCAGGCCGGGGCGATCCCGCACTACCGCATGCCGAACCACGAGCTGCTGGTCGACCTGCAGCGGTTCCAGAACTTCGACCTCACGTTCGTCACCGACCGCACCGCCGGCGTCGACTTCTCCCCGCTCAGTCTGCTGTCGGAGGGCTACCGCGCGGTGTTCGTCGCGGTCGGGGCCTCCAAGGCCGGCTATCCGGGCATCCCGGGCGAGCAGCTCCCGGGGGTCATCCCCGCGCTCGAGTACCTGTACGACGTCAACCTCGGCCGCCCGGTGATCCTCGGCAAGAAGATCGTCGTCATCGGCGGCGGGGACGTCGCCGTCGACTCGGTACGGACCGCGCGCCGGCTCTCGCCGGGCGCGACCGTGGCGATGGCCTACCGACGCACGCGCGGCGAGTCGCCGGCGGGCGAGGAGGAGATCCGCGAGACCGAGCCGGAGGGGATCGACTTCCACTGGCTGGTCGCGCCGGTGAAGATCCTCGGGACCGGCCGCGTCGAGGGGGTGGTCTTCCAGAAGATGGAGCTCACCGCCCCCGACCACTCGGGCCGTCGCGCGGTCAAGCCGGTCGACGGCGCGTTCGTGACCCTCGAGGCCGACACCGTGATCATGGCGGTGGGCGAGAAGGCGGACCTGACCGGCTTCGACGCGTCCATGGGCCTGAAGATCGGGACGAAGGGCTGGCCCGAGGGGGGCCAGACCGGCTACGCCACCGACGTCGAGGGGATCTTCGCCGCCGGCGGACGCTCGGTCGTCCATGCGATGGCCGCGGGAACCAAGGCGGCCGAGTCGATCGACGCCTACCTGGCGGCCAAGGCCGGGCGGGCGGCCCTCGCGCGCCCGGACCCGTTCGGCCTCGGCGAAGTTCCCCCAGTGGTACCGGAAGGCTACTCGAGCCCGGTCTGGAAGCCGTAGCGCCCGCCCCGCCGGCGCTAGGGTCCTCCGCGCCTCCCTGTGGGGAGCGGAAGGTTCAACCCCCCGGCTGGTCTGCCCCTGCGCATGGTTTCGCGCTTCTGCACCCGGTGCGGCCAGCTGCTTCCGACCGACGCGACGACCTGCCCGCGCTGCAACGCGCCGGTCGGCGCGAGCCCGACGGCCAGCGCCGCGCCCGCGACCGCGCAGCCGCTCGCCGAGAGCGCCTCGCCAGCGCGGCGCACCTGCGGGAACTGCCGGTCCGCGATGCGGTGGATCGGCCACTACAGCCTCCGGGCGACCGGTTCGCCCAGTGCCGGCGGAGCGCCCGGGGCTCCTCCGGACGTCACCGAGACGCTCCTGCCGTTCTCCGTCTACTACTGCCAGACCTGCGGCAAGTTCGACTTCTACTATCCGGGGACCTAGGTCGCTTGCTCCGGGTCCGGCCCACGGTCGGTCGGCCTGCGGCAGGGTGAGGTCCGTGGGGACGCAAGCGTCGGGCGGCGGCGACGGCCTCCTCGAAGATCGTACCGAGGCCGGTCGGCGGCTCGCCGGTCGTTTGGGGTCCCTTCGCAGCAGCCACCCGATCGTGCTGGGGATCCCGCGGGGAGGCGTGGTCGTCGCCGCCCCGATCGCCGCCGCCCTGGACGCCGACCTGGAGGTCCTGCTGGTCCGCAAGGTCGGCGCTCCGAACGAACCGGAGTACGGGCTGGGGGCGGTCGCCGAGGGCGGCACCGTGGCGCTGGACGAACGGCGGGTGCGTTCGGCGGGCTGGCAGCTCGAGGACCTCGCCCCGACGGTTCGCCGGGAGCAGACCGAGCTGGCGGAACGCGCCGAGCGCTACCGGCACGGCGGGCGACTCCCGGCCCTCGCCGGCCGGACGGTGGTCGTCGTCGACGACGGGGTGGCGACCGGGGGTACGATGGAAGCGGCGATCGATGTCGCTCGAGCAGCCCGGGCGGACCGGGTCGTCGTCGCCCTCGGCGTCGCCCCCCCGGAGGCGGTCCGACGACTGGCGCACCGGGCGGACGAGGTCCTGGTCCTGCGGGTGCCGGAGAGCTTCGAGGCGGTGGGTCAGTGGTACCGCCGCTTCGAGCCGGTGCCGGACCCGGTTGTCCTGCGGTTCTTGGACGAGGCCCGCGCACGGCGGGCGATTGTTCGGTGAGCGCCCCCGGACGGGTGCGCCCTGTCCTGACCCGAAGGCGGTGGCGCGGACGCTACCGTGGCCTTTTTCCACGTCTCGGGTTGGTAGCCCCGATGCCGTTGGCGCCTGACGTCGCCTCCCGCCTGCTGGAGGAGGGACGGGAGCACCGTTGCCCCGGTGCGCCCGAGACCTGCGTGAAGCCGGTCGCGATCGCCGAGCTCCCCAGCCGGTTCGGCCAGTTCCAGGTCGTGGCGTTCTGGAACGATGCCGGCTCGCAGGACCACGCGGCGTTCGTGCACGGCAACGTGGTCGACCGGGAGCGCGTGCTCGTGCGGCTGCACTCCGAGTGCCTCACCGGGGACGCGATCGGCTCGCTGCGCTGCGACTGCCGCGACCAGCTGATCGCCTCGCTCGAACGGATCTCCAAGTGCGACGCCGGCGTCGTGCTCTACCTCCGGCAGGAGGGCCGCGGCATCGGCTTCGCCAACAAGATCCGGGCCTACCAGCTGCAGGACCAGGGCTACGACACGGTCGAGGCGAACGAGGCGCTCGGCTTCCGCGCCGACGAGCGGGAGTACGGCATCGCCGCCCACATGCTGGCGTCGCTGCACGTCCGCTCGATCGAGATCATGACCAACAACCCGAGGAAGATCGAGGACCTCCGCCGCCACGGCGTGCGGATCGAGGGACGGATCCCGCTGGTCATCCCGCCGCAGCCGGTCGACCGGGCCTACCTCGAGACGAAGCAGCGGAAGCTGGGCCACCTGCTGGACGTCGAGCAGCTGGACGAGAGCGCCGACCCGTCCGAAGCGGTCGGCAAGTAGCGCGCCCCTAGCTGATGTGGGCGGTCCGGTTGTGCCGCTGCAGGGCGGAGATCGAAGGGAACCGCCGTCCGCAGACCGAGCATCGGACCGCCTTCGCCTCCGGGGTCGGGGTCTTCGCGGACGCGACGCCGTGCGACTCGGCGACGTGCGCGTCCAGGACCTCCTGCGAACGGAAGACCGAGCCGCACTGCGGGCAGACCGCCTCGGTCTCGTCGTACTCGACGTACGGCACGGACCCCGAACCGTTCCGCACCGCTATCCCCGTTTCGGCAGGGCGCCCTGACCGAACTCGCCGGCCGGACGGGGGCCGACCGAAGGTTCCCGGTCGTGCCTCGCCGCTCGGTCGGCGACAGGACCCGGAGCGCCAGCGCCGGCGCGGACGTCCCGCCGCACTAGGGTAAATCCCCCCGCCGGGTCGCCGCAGGGAACCGGGAGGAGCTCGTGGCGACGAACTGGCTGAACATCGCCGTCTGGTCGCTGGTCGGCACCTGGGTCCTGGTCGTCGGCACCCTGATCCTGATGTACTGGCAGACCCGGACCAGCCAGCGGCTCAACTCGGCGAACGCCGTGATGTCGCTGCGCGAGCGCTTCGACAGCCCGCACATGCGGGCGGCGCGGCGGCACCTGGCGCAGCGGATGCGCGCGCAGGGAACCGACGACCTGTCGAGCGCGGAGGTCGCGACGTTCTTCGAGCTCGTCGGGACGCTAACGCACCTCGGGGTCCTCGAGCCGCAGCTGGTCTGGGAGGCGTTCGGCTCCTGGATCGTGGCCTACTACTGGGCGGTCCGCCACCCGGTCGACCACATCGCCAAGATCCGGAGCGACCTGAACGACCCGCTGGTCTTCCACGAGTTCGAGTGGCTGCACGAGACCGTCGTCTCGATCGACATGAACCGCGAGGGCCAGAGTGCGACGGCCGTCGAGAACGAAGCGCTGGCGCGTCGGATCCTGGCGCTCGAAGAGGCGCTCGGGCAGGCGTGAGGGCCGGGTCCGGCTAGGTCCGGCTCGTGTGCGGCCGGTGCGCCTCCTCGACGTGGCGGCGGAAGCCGTGACCGATGCCGACGATCATGAGGATCCAGGTCAGCTCGGCGACGAGGGGGGAGGCGAAGGCGATCCCGACCGACGCGAAGAAGACCCCGACCTTGACGATCTGGCCGTGCTCGGTCGCCCGGATCCATTCCGCGGGGAGGGACGGACGCACGAGCCGATGGCCGTGGGTCGCGTGGTGCCAGAGGGCGAGCAGCGCGAGCCCGCCGAGGCCCTGGACCGCGGCGAAGATCGCGACCGCCAGCCGACCGGAGATCGGACCGGGCTCGAGCGAGCTGGTCGAGTAGGCGAACAGCAGCGAGACCAGGAACGGCGTCACGGAGATGACGAGCAGGACGAACGAGTTGTAGCGGACGATCAGGCCGTCGTAGCGGACGATCGACGAGAAGAGCCGGTGGTGCGAGCCCCACCAGCCGGCGATGACGAAGAACGACAGGACGTAGCCGATGAACGCCGGCTCCAGCTTGGCCAGGTACGACGTCAGCGCGGGCTCGGAGCTGACCCCGCTGACCTGCGGGAGCAGCAGCGTGACCGCGAGGAAGGTCAGCGAGAACGCGAAGACCCCGTCGCTCAGCGACAGCAGCCGGGTCAGGTCGGAGCCGGTACCGTCGATCCCCTCGAGCTGCGAGTGCGGATCGAGCGGGCGATGCTCGTCGTCGCCGGCGATGGGCTTTCCCCTCGGCGCCGTACGAGCCGGCGCTCAAGAGGTTGGCTCGCAGCGACCTCCGTCGGA
>JASHYB010000024.1 GCA_030043255.1 Thermoplasmata archaeon
GGGGGACCCGCCGCAGGAGCTGCTGGAGGCGGTCGTCCGCGGAGCGGCGATCGAGGTGCAGGCCGAGACCGACGCGCCGGTCACTACGGACATCCACCGGCTGATCCGCCTCCCCGGCTCGCTGCACGGCGGCACCGGCCTGCGCGTGGTCCCGCTGCGCCGGGACCAGGTCGACGGCTTCGACCCGTTCCGTGACGCCACCCTGGCGGTCCCGGCGGAGGAGCCGACGACCGCCGTGACCTTCCTCGAGGAGGTTCGCTACCCGTTCCCCGGCGGCGGCCTGCACGGGGTCCGCGGCGCGGACGACGAACTGCCTACGCCGCAGGCGCTTTTTCTGGTGCTGCGGGGGGAGGCGGCGCTTCGGCTTTCACGGGCAGCGTGAGCCGCCCGACCTTGGCGATGGTCGCCTCGATCTGGTCGCCGGCCTGGAGCTTGCGGCTCGCGTTGCCGAACTCGAAGCCCGGCACGCCGCCGAGGCTCCCGAGGGAGATCAGGTCCCCGGGCTCGAACGTGATCCCCTGGGAGAGATGCTCGAGGATCTCCGGGATCCGGAAGACGTAGTCGGTCGTCTCCCCCTTCTGGCGGGTCACCCCGCCGACCTTCAGCTCCATCGCGAGGGGGTAGACGTCGCCGACCTCCTCCTTCGGCACGACCCAGGGCCCGACCGCCATCGTCGCGTCGAACCCCTTGCCCATCACCCAGTCGACCGGCCCGTCGCCGGGGTACTGCAGGTCCCGGTAGCCCATGTCGAGCGCGATCGTGTAGCCGGCGACGTGCTCCATCGCCTTCGCCGCGGCGATCCGCTTCCCCCGCTGGCCGATGACGCAGGCGAGCTCCAGCTCGACGTCCGGGAAGGTACCGGCGGGGCTCAGCACCAGCGACTCGCTCGGCCCGACCAGGGAGTTGAAGAAGCGGGTGAAGACGTACGGATGGGCGGGCGGGCTCTTGCCCTGCTCGGCGAGGTGGCTGCGGGAGTTCTGCGCGAGGCAGTAGATCTTCTGCCCGTGGACCACCGGCGCGAGCAGCTTGATCCCTTCCTCGGGCTTGAACAGGTAGCGCGCCCCGGTGGCGGCCCGCGGGGTCCAGCCCATCGCCCGCCGACGGTCGACGTACTCCAGGATCTTTTTCGTCAGCGCGACCGAGTCCGCCCCGCCGGAGAAGAACGCCTGCATGTCGCGGAACCGGCTCGGGTCGGCCCCCTTGACCGGGTTCACGCCGTAGTAGTCGCGGCAGGCGGTGTCGAGGTCGACGTACTCGTTCGCGTCGGTGACCATCCCGAAATGGAACTGCTCCTGGAGCGTGAAGTGGACGAGCTTCATCGTTGGGTCCTCCCGCCGGCCGTCGAACCCGTTGCGCTCTTAACGCGACCGACCGCGCTCCCGTCCCGGCGCGCGGGCTTCGGCCCGAGGCGACCGGTCCCGCCGACTAGCGGAAGTGCCGGTTGACGGCCAGCAGGTACAGGAACAGCAGCAGGGCGACCACGAAGCCGATCGACTCGTAGTGCCCGGCGTACGCGTAGGAGATCAGCTCGTACAGCAGGAACAGGATCGCGAGGACCAGCGCCCAGAGGCGCAGCCGCCAGAGCGCGACCGCGATCCCGAGGATCACCAGCCCGATGATCGTGACGATCGCCGCCAGCTCGACCCCCGCCAGGCCGAAGGACGGCGGGTGGCCGAAGTACGACGGGATCCCGATGTTGACCAGCAGCAGGAGGCCGGTCAGGAAGACGAAGAAGCCGTAGATCCCGATCAGGATCGACAGGATCGCGACGCCGATCGGCAGCGAGCGCTCCGTCGAGGACGGCGGCGGCGCCGGGGGGGGCAGGGTCGAGGTCTCTGGATAGCCTGTACCGGGCGTCCCGCTGGCGGACTGCATCGCTTCGCCTAGGCAGCTACGACCGTCGGAAGGGGGATATGAACGTGCCGGCGCCGAGGAAAGCTCGCGGCTCCGGCGACCGTCGGCTACCGCGCCGGCAGAAAGGTCGCCAGGAAGCCGTCGCCGAGCCGCTCGAGGCCGGCCAGCTGGAGCCGGACCGCCTCCTCGAAGTTGCGGCTCTCCGGGCCCGCGAGCACCGGCGGGGCCGTGCCTCCGCCGATGGCGAACGGCGCGTAGTAGATCGTCCACCGATCGAACAGCCCCGAACGCACGACGGACGCGAGCACCGCCGAGCCTCCCTCGACGAGGAGGCGTCGCAGGCCGAGCCGCCGGAGCTCGGCCCACAGCCTCGGGATCTCGACCCGCTCGGCCCCGGCGACGACGGTCCGCACGGAGGGCGGGAAGCGTTCCCGGGCGCGCTCGGTGGTGGCGACGAGGGTCGGCGCCGTCGCGTCCAGCACCTTGGCGCCCGGCGGCGTCCGTCCGCGGCTGTCGAGCACGATCCGGGTCGGGGGGTCCCGGGGCAGCCCTCCGGCGAGCTCCCCGCGGACCCGCAGCGACGGGTCGTCCAGGAGGACCGTGCCCACCCCCACGACGATGGCGTCGACCTCCGCCCGCAGACGGTGCACCCGTGCGAGGTCCTCCGGCGACGACAGCCGCGCCCGGGCTCCCCCGGCGAAGGCGAGTCGCCCGTCGAGCGAGGCGGCGCAGTTCAGCCAGACGACCGGTCGCTCGGACGACAGTGGGGCGGCCTCGGGCGCCACGCTAGGCGACCCCGCGCAGGCGGACGACCTCCGCCTCCAGTTCGGAGGTCGGCTCGCCGGCCGCCTTCAGGTCGTCGACGTTGATCGTGACGTTCGCGAGCGCGCCCTCGGCCGCCGCCCGGTAGAGCGCGAGCGCCGTGACCAGGTCACTCGCCAGGGCGGCGCGCGTACGGGGCCGGACCGCCTCGAGCGCGGCGCCGGCCTCCCGGCACCGCCGGGCGGTCTCCAGCGGCACGGCGGCGGCTCCCCGCAGGGCGGCGACCACCGCCCGCTGGGCGGCCGGGTCGGTCGGAGCCCCCTTGCGGGCTCGCCGCGCCGCCTGGACCTTCTCGTAAGAGCGGCTGTCCTCCTCCGCCAGCTCGAGGAAGCGCGCCCGGGCCGTGCCCAGACGGCCGTGCAGCGCCTCGAGCTCGGCGTCCGGGGCCTTCGGCCCGTACGAGTAGGCGAGGACCATCTCACCGAGGGCCGAGGCGAACGACGCGACGACCGCGGCGGCGCTGCCGCCGCCGGGCGTGGGGGTCCGGGCGGCGAGCCGCGCCGCGAACGAACCGATCGGCTCCGCCCCGGGACGGGCCGCCTCCGCCGCGCGGACCTTGCGCTCCAGGAGCAGCCCCCGGTCGAAGCCCTTCAGCTTCAGGGCGACCTCGGCGGCGTCGACCAGCGCGTCCTCCGGCACCAGGCCGACGATCTCCGACTCCTCGACCCCGACGCCGAGGCGCTGGGCCTCCGCCGACACC
>JASHYB010000167.1 GCA_030043255.1 Thermoplasmata archaeon
ACTTCGGCGAACGGTAACGGACCGCTCAGGACCTCGTGCGGTCGATGCGGACCTCGTCCCCGGTCCAGGAGAACCGGAGACGGCGTCGACCCTTCCAGATGCGCCGTCGGTCCCAGAGCGCACCGACCAGGAGCGGGAGCCCGATCGACGCCTCGACGTGGGCCATCGCGCGCGTCGCCGTCTTGGCGATCTTCCCCCAGGACTGCGCCTCGTCCAGGGTGCTGCCCGAGAGGCCGCCCCAGTGCGGGACGTCCGTCGTCAGCTGCAGGGCGTAGTAGTGCCCCTCGCCCTCCCGCCCGAACGCGTAGTTCGCCATGACGATCCCGTCGTTGATCCAGTTCTTGGGGGTCCCCCCGCCGAGGTAGACGACCGCCGTACGGGGCGACGCGGAGAGGATCTGGACCAGCTCGTAGTTGTCCCGGACGGCATCGAGCAGGAACCTCGACGGCTTTCCGCGGTTCGCCTGGTAGTGCAGCGTGAGCCCGATCCCGATGGAGCTGTCGATGAGCGCGGGCGAGAAGACCGGCACCCCGCGCCGCGCCGCCGTCGCGAGGATGGAGTCGCTGGAGGGGAACTCCTGGCCGAGGAAGCCGAGGAACTCCCGGGAGGAGGCCGGACGGGCCGGGAACCCCTCGGTGACCTTGCCGATCGCCCGGTCGGTCTCCTCGAACTTCAGCTCGTCGACGTACGTGTCGTAGATCCGGTCGAGGTAGAGCTCGCGGAGGCGCACGTCGTCCGCGGTCGGGGTCCCCATCCAGTGGCGGCCCCCGATCGTCTGGTAGAGGTCCTGGTAGAGGACCGCCCCGGTCGAGACGACGACGTCCACCAGGCCCCAGTCGATCAGGTCGCGGATCGTCTTGCGCAGCCCCGCGGCGATCAGCGGTCCGGCCAGGCCGAGGAAGATCGTCGGCCGCTTCGGGTCGGTGAGGGCGTTCTCCCAGACCTCCAGGCAGCGACCGAGGTTACGGGCCTGGATCGAGGTACCTTGGAACTGCTGGAGCAGATCTCCCAGGCCCCGCACCCGGGTAACGTCCACCGCGCGGATCGCCTTCGTCAACACCGGTTTCCGCCGAGCCGCGAGGGAAGGGGACACGGCCCGCCCAGCGGCGTTCACCTCATAGCGATTCTCGGGTCCTGCACGCCGCCGCCCGGCTTCTTTAACCGAGGGAGCGGGCATCTCGACGCGGGGTGAAGGGTGCCTCCGAGCGAACCGGCGATCCTCCGGGCGCTGGAGGGTCTCGCGGACCGCTCGGGTCGGACGGTCGTCATCCTCGGCGGTCCGGGGAGCGGGAAGACCTCGACCCTCGGCCGCTTGCGTGCCGGCATCGACGCGCTCGGGGGACGGGCGGTGCCGATCGTCGGGAGCTATCGGGGGCGTTCGGTCCCATACGGCGCGCTCGAGGGCCTGGAGCGTCCGCCGGCCGAGGAGGGGGAGTCGGAGGAGACCGACGAGGCACCGGACCTCGACCTCGCGGGCATGGCGCCGATGGCCCCGGTGGCGATCGACCCGGCGGCGATCCCCGGCTCGCGACGCCGGGACGGACGGGTCCGCACGACGTTCCTCGGCGAGACGACGCGGGGCCGCGGACCGCCGGCCCGGGACCCTGACGCCTACTGGGACGGCCTCCTACCGGAGTTCCGGGGGCCGAGCGCGCACCCGGTCGCCCTGCTGGTCGACGAGGCGGCCTACCTGGACGTCGAGAGCCGCGAGTTCGTCCTCTCCCTGAGCGGCCGGGCCCACCTGCGTCCGCTGCTGATCGGCATCAGCCTGGACGCGAGCTCGTCGGCCACCGCGGTCTGGGAGGAGGGGCTGCTGGGCCGGTCGGACGTCGACTGGGTCCGGCTGCCGAACGCCCCCTCGGACGCCCGGGAGGTCCGCCGGCTCCGGGAGCTCACCGCCGACCTGCCCGCTCCGACGACCCGCGTGCTCGGTTACGTGACCCTCCTGGGCGGCGAATCGACGTCGGTGGTGCTCGCGCGGATCGCCCGCCTCGGGCTCGTGCAGCTGGCGGAGGCGCTCCGTCCGGCGGTCCAGCTCGGCCTGCTCAAGGTCCGCGAGGGGAAGGTCTCGGTCCCGGACCGCGCGTCGGTCCCGATCCTCGAGGGGCTGTTCCCGGAGGCGGACCGGCGCCGCTGGCACCTGGACGTCGCGGACGGGCTGCACGCGCTCTCGGCGGAGCCGCCGCTCTCCCGGCGGATCGAGATCGCCCGGCACTACCTCGCCTCCTCCGCGGACGCGCTGGCGATGGCCCGTCTGCTGGAAGCGGCGGAGATCAGCCTGGGGCTCCTGGAGTTCGACGGCGCGACCCGCCTGCTCGCGGAGGCGATCGACTGCCTCGCGACCATGGCCCCCGCCAGCCGGGCCGGCATCGAACCGGAGATGCACCTGCTGAACGCGCGGGCGCTGTTCTACTCCGGCTGCCCGGCCGAGGGCCAAGCGGAGCTGCGGGAGGGGGTCGAGGGGGCGCTGCGCGCCTCCACCACCGCCACCGACCTCGCGAGCTGGATCGAGCCGCTGCTGCCGGTGCTGCAGGTCGTCGGACCGCGGGCCCCGCTGGTCGGCACGATCGTGGAGCTCGCCGAGCGCCTGCACGACGCCAATCAGGTCGAGCCGGAGGTGCTGCTCGAGACCCTGCTGCCGGGGTTCGACGCCGAGCGGAACCAGCCGGAGCGCTCGCGCACGGAGGCGCTGCGGGCGGCGCAGCACGCCCACGGCGTCAAGGAGCGCCATCTCCAGGCGCTCGGGCTGTTCACGATGGGGGTCTCCCGGATGCTCGGCAGCGCGGCCGAGATGGCGCAGGCGGAGCGGTTCCTGAGGGCGTCACGCTACCTGCTGCGGGACACGCGACGGTGGGAGCTCGACTACATTGCCGGGGAGTACGAGTGCCGCCTGCTGGAGCTTCGCGGGGCGGTCGACCAGGCCCTTGCGCTGCGGCAGCAGAGCATCGCGGCGCTCGCGCGCGCCCGACTGCCGTCCGTGGAGCTGTTCCACGAGCTGGGGATCGCCCGCATCCATCTCGACCGAGGCGCGTCGGGCTTGGCCGATAGCCCCCTGGACCGGGCCGGGCGTCTGGCGGACAGCCTTCACCTGTTCCCGCCATCGCCCGGGCTCCTGCAGCTCTGGCTGCTCGATGGGCGCCGGCACGCCGTCGGCGACTCGATCGATGCGGCCCGGGACCGATGGTCGGCGCTCGCCGACCTTCCCACCGGCCTGACGCTGCCCCGAGTGCGAGCCGAGGCGCTCCTGCGGCTCGCGCTGCTGGAGGAGGTCTTGGGTCGCACGGGGGAGGTCGAGCGGCTGACGCAGGAGCTCGAGACCCCCGAGACGGCAGCCGCTCTCCCGGAGGCGTGGAAGCCCTGGGTCGCGGAACTGGCCGTGCGGGCCCCGAAGAGCCAGCACGGAGGCGCTCCGCTGCCCGGTGCGGGACCTTCAGCCGGCCCCGAGCGGCGCGAACGCCGCCGGCGCTAGCCCGTAGACGATGGTGAACACGCCCACGACGTACAGGATCGTCGCGACGACCTTGCGGACGGTGGCCGGTCGCAGGCGCAGCCCCAGGCGGCCGCCGAGCCAGACGTCCCAGGCGGCGACCGCCGTCAGGCCGCAGGCCCCGCCGACGAGGACCGCGAGCCAGCCGAACGTCGGGACCAGCACGATCTCGAAGATCATCGTTGTGTCGCCCAGCTCCAGCAGGAAGATCGTCGTGAACGCGGCCAGGACCGCGCCCCTCAGGCCGGGAGAGACCGGCGCGTCATCGTCGTGGGCGCCGAACAGCGTCCAGGTGGCGTAACCGAGCAGGAACAGCCCGCCGGCGACCCGCAGCAGGTCCAGCCGCCCGGGCCCGAGCAGCCCGGTGAGCGTCGTCCCGACCGCGACCGCCAGGACGGTGGTCGTGACGAACGCCGCCGCGCCGCCGACCCACGCGCCGAGCGCCCGGACCCGGGCGGAGAGCGCGATGAGCGCGAAGCTGGTCCGGTCGATCAGCTCCAGCCCGCCGATGATCGCCAGGACGACGAGCGCGCCGACCAGGGTCCCCGCCGGCATCCGCCGGCTCCGCCTAGGCGAGATGCCGCAGGAAGTCGGCGACGCGCCGGTCGCAGAACGCGCACCGCAGCACCGTCGGACGACGACCCACGACCTCGAACTCGCTCTCCAGCGGCTCGGCCTGGTTGGAGATACAGTTCAGGTTCGGACAGCGCAGGACGCCGACGATGCGCGGCGGCAGGTCGACCGCCCGCTTCTCGCGGACCTTGTAGTCCCGGATGATCGAGATCGTCGCGGTGGGGGCGATCAGCGCGATCGCGTTGACCGTCCGCGGCTCCAGCTCGACGTCCTCGACCTTGACGATGTCCTTCCAGCCGAGCTTGCCGGAGCGGACGCGGATGGCGACGCTGACGGTGGAGTCCCGGTCGAGCTGACGGACCCGCAGGATCCGCAGCACCTCGAGCGCGAGCCCGCTCGCGATGTGGTCGATGACCGTGCCGTTGCGGATGGGGGTGATCTTCAGTTCGCGCACCGGTCTACCTCGCGCCCCGCCGCTTGCCGAGGATGGCGTCCAGCAGCGCCATGCGGACCGGCACCGCGAGGAACGCCTGGCGGAAGTAGGCGGCGTGCGGTGTACTGTCGACCTCCGGGGCGATCTCCCCGGCGCGCGGCAGCGGGTGCATGACGATCAGCTTCGGCTTCGCCCCGGCCAGCACCTCCGCGTCGATCCGGTACGAGCCGACGACGGCGCGGTACTCGCTCTCGTCGGTGAACCGCTCCTTCTGGATCCGGGTGACGTAGAGGACGTCCGCGTCGCGGACCGCCCGCGCGAGATCCGGCTCGTCGGTGACCTTCGCCCCTTCGTGATGCAGCTCATCGCGGTGCTCCTCCGGGAGCCGCAGCGACTCGGGGCTGCAGAGGACCAGCTCGCTGCCGAACTCGGCCAGCGCGTAGGCCAGCGAGTGGACGGTCCGGCCGTACTTCAGGTCCCCGAGCAGGACCACCTTCAGGCCGGCGAGGGTGCCGAACCTCTCGCGGATCGTCGCGAGGTCCAGCAGCGTCTGCGTCGGATGCTGGCCGGCCCCGTCGCCCGCGTTGATCACCGGGCGCTCGGAGGCCCGGGCGGCCAGCCGTGCCGCCCCCTCGTTCGGGTGGCGGAGGACGATCGCGTCGGCGTACGAGCTGAGCATGCGGATGGTGTCGTAGAGGCTCTCGCCCTTGCGCATCGAGCTGGCCCCCGCGTCCGCGATGGTCAGGCAGCTCCCGCCGAGGCGCTGGACCGCCGACTCGAAGGAGAGGCGGGTCCGGGTGGACGGTTCGAAGAACGCCATCGCGACGATCCGTCCGGCGAGCAGCGGCGCCGTACGCGAGCCCTCCGCCAGCGGGATCATCCGGCGGGCGCTATCGAGGATCTGGACGATCTCCTCGCGCGAGAGGTCGCGGATCGAGACCAGGTCGCGACCGTGCAGCGCCATGCGGCGGGCGGCAGGAACGCCTCCGCATAAGAAGCCCCCCGGGGTGACTCGGTTCCGGAGCCCGGCGGCGATCCCGGCCAACGCAAGCCCTATCGGCGAGGCGGCTCCCCGGTACCCGTGCGACCCTCCACCTGGAGCGCGGCCTCGTACGTCCTCTTCGCGCTCATGCTGGTCGCCTGGGCCGCCAACTACCTGTTCGTTCGGGTTGGCGAGCACTACGTGGCCCCGCTCTGGCTCGCCACCCTGCGGGCCGCGTTGGGCGCCGGAGGTATCGCGGTCTTTCTCCTGCTGCGTCCGGCCGACCGCTCGCTCACGGCCCGGGAGAAGCGGGACGCCCTGCTCCTGGGCATCCCGAACACCGGGATCTTCCTCGCGCTCTGGTTCGTGGCGGCGCCGGCGATCCTCCCCGGGACGACCTCGGTGATCGTCTACACCTTCCCGCTCTGGGTCGCCCTCTTCTCTCCCTGGGTGCTCGGTTCGCGGCTCACGGGCGGTCACTGGGCCGCGATCGGCACCGGTTTTGCCGGGGTGCTGCTGGTCTCGGAGCCGTGGACGGGCGGGAGCCACGCGGCGGCGCTCCGGCCCGTCCTCGAACTGCTCGGCGCGGCGATCTCGTGGGCGGTGGCCACCGTGGCGATCCAACGGCGCTTCGAGCCCGCGGCCTTGCCGTCCGCGAACGGCTACCAGATGCTGGGCGGCGCGATCTTCCTGCTCGCGGTGACCTCGGCGGTCGGGCAACTCGGGCTGCCCGGCACGGCCCCGGACTTCTGGATCGCGGTGCTCTGGCTGGGGCTCTTCGGGACGGCCTTCGCCTACGGCGTCTGGTTCTACCTGCTCAGGACCGTCCACGCCTCCACGCTGAGCGCCTACTCGTTCCTCGTGCCGTTGCTGGCCCTGGCGCTCTCGGTGGTGTTCGACGGCGAACGGCTCGCGGCCGTTCAGGTCGGCGGGGTGCTCCTGGTACTGCTCGGCATCTACCTCGTGGGGCGACGGCCGCTACCGGCTCCCGCTCACCCGGCGGACGGGGCGTCCCCGGCTGCCTCGGATCGAGCCCCGACCGGGCGGGACCCCTGACAGGACCCTGCTCCCGCGCTCGCCATCGCCGGAAGCCGTCCGTTGCTTCCTGGAGGTGCCGACGGGGAGCTGCCTAACGGGCGCCTTCGACCTTCCGGCCGTCGCTCGCCCCTCGCCTCCGGGCCGACCGAAACGTAGTAACGCCGGTGTGCGTTCGAACGGTGTGGCGGCCCGGGTCTGCGGGAGGTGCGGGCAGACCTCCTCAACGGGACTGCCGAACTGCCCGAAGTGCGGGGCGCCGCTCGGGCCCGAGACCGACCCGCTCAGTCCCAGTACCGGCACCCGGGGCCGGGCCCGCGACTCGGCCGCCAGGTTCCTTGCGTTCATCGCCGTCGTGCTGATCGTCGTCGGGATCGTCATCCTGTTCACCGTCCCGTTCCCCCGGCCGTACGCCCTGACGCTTGCCGAGCAGCCGCAGAACGTCGGCTGGACCGACGTGGTCAATCAGACGTTCCCCGTCGGGTCCACGGTCTCCGGCAGCTGGCACACCTGGAGCGGGGCGAAGGTCCAGTTCACCGTGCAGACGCTCAGCGGGGACACGGTCTACGCGGAACTGGCGCCCTCGGGCAGCTTTTCGTTCCTGGCCCAGCACGCCGTCTACCAGTTCACGACCGTCTCGTCCGGGGCGCAGAACACCTCGGTCAACGGTACGTTCTCCAGCCCCGTCTTCTGAGGGGGCAGGTCACCGGGGCTGCACGCCCGCAGGCGCCCATTCCGAAACGGTTCCCGTCCGGAAGCTGGGCTGCCGGTTGTCCGTTTTCGGATTCTGGAGTGGGATCTGGTCGGCCGGCTGCGGACCACAGTGGGGCTGCCGATTGTTGGTCTTCCATCCGGAGGAAAGACGGTGGGCTCGCGCCTTTCGAGGACGTACGAGAAAGTCTAAACAACCCGTTGCGGCTCCCGTCCGGCACAGGGCGAAGTCGGAGGGGCGGTGGGCTTTCCTGAAGCGACTCCAGCGGTTCAGGGCCGAATGGCGGCCAAACTGCTTGAGAACCTACAGAGGTTCAGCTTGGACCCTCAGCAAGTCGAACGCTGGAAGAACTCGCGGGCCACGTACAGGCGGCTTCGCCCCATCGAGGAGTAGAAACTCGCCGAGAGGCGCCCGTGGCCCCATCTCGCCCAGCTGGTGCCTTGGTAAGGGCTGCGCCTCGCAGCTCGTCGCTCCCGCCCTCCGAGGACAGCACGTGAAGGCAGAGGCGATTGATCGCAGCCGACTCGCCGACGATCTCTCGTCAGAGGGACCAGGTCGTGGTCGTAAGCCCCTTTACGTTCGGGTGACCAACCGTCGAGGTCGCGAGTGACGGGACGTCCTCCCGCCTGGCCCGTCGATTGGGTAGACGTCGACGTCGTGATGTCGCTGTGGGAACTCACCTTTGACGTCGGCGGAAAACATCACACGAAGAAGGTCCGGGACGAAGCAACCGTCGAATGGGTGGTCGACTGCCTGCGACGCGCCAGTGCTCGAGGAGACCCGACCTGGGCCATTGGTGCCATGGCCCTTCATCACGTTGTGCGAGAGCATCCCTTCATGGACTGCAATCATCGGACGGGCTGGCTTCTGTGCCGGACCCTCATGTACGAGGGAGGCTACCGTCTCGCCCTGCCCAGCGTGGAGGTCGTTAGGTTCGTGCGATCGATCGACTCGCTGGCGCTGGACGAGCCGGCGGTCGTGGAATGGGTTCGACGGGCCTTCCTCCGTCTAGCCTAGACCCCGAAAGATGTCGCGGTCTTTCTCGACGAGGTGTCGGGCGGTCTCGTACAGCGCGCGCCGGCCGCCGAGGGCGCGCTCCGACGAGACCGGGCGGGTACCCCCGAGCAGCGACGGAACGTAGACACGGGCCGCGCTCGTGACATCCGGGTACCATCCGAACCCGCCCATTACAACCGCCCCGTCGACCGTTGTCGGAACGGGGCTGTCGACGACCCGGACCTTAAGCCCCATAGACCCCGGGTTCTAGCCTCCTCTCGTCCTAAAAAGCTTCGCTAGTTCCTCGTTGATCGCTTGGTCTCGACTCTTAAACTTTGACAGGTCAGAGCCCGGCACCGTGGAATACCCGGTCCTCGGGTCGATGATCGCTATGCGCACCGGCCCCCCCACCTTCCCGTCCTGCGTCGCGGTCTCGGTGATAACGTAGTGCGCTAACCCGATGGCGTCGGTGAGAGCGAGATCGCCCCGGTACACTCGATTCAGAAGGTAGAGCGCGTACTGACAGACCCCCGAGAGTCCGAAGCCGTAGTTGTGCAGCAGCGGCGCGAAGTTCAGCGCTCCTACGAGACTGTAGATCTCCGGCTCACCGGAATGCTCGCTGCCGATGCTAGGAAATCCCGCGAGGATGAAGGCGAGGTCCGGACGAGTAGCGTTGTCGTCCGTCAGGGGCTGAACCTGAAACTTCTCGATAGGAAACCACTGGTCGTACATCGACGTGAGACTGGCGCAGACGGTGGGAAGGACCGCTTCGATTCCTGCCTTCGGGTCAGGGAGCTGCCTCTGCAAGGTCTGGACTACCGTCGCCCCAAGCTCGCCGACCCCTGCGGCCATGATTCCAACTCGATTCGTCAACGGAAAGACCTTGATCTGGGAGTCGTTTTGGGCGGTCACGCCCCGCGGGTCTCCGAACGTCCCGCGCGAGTCGGAGGCGAGGACAAGCTTGCCCTCGGCCTTGAGACAGACGAGGAGAGTCACGGCGGCTGGGCAGGTCGGGGTCGGATTAAAGCAGCCTCGTTGGGCCGGTGGAACCCGGAGGACGCCGAAGACTCGCAGCACCGAGAGTACGGGGGCCTCTTCGGAGCCGGGAATCCTCGGTCAAACTGCTGGGCGGAGGGGGCTACGCCCGCTGGCGAGCGTTGCGGGCTGCCGGGGACCTCGCGGGGCCCATCGTGACCTCCAGCGGCCGTTGTAACCGGCCTGCCCAGGGAGGTATTCCCTGGGCAGACCGGGCCAGGTGGTGGTCGTAAGCCCCTTTCGGTTCGTGGCAGCATTCGACTGCGCGCTCGCCTTGGCGGTCGGGGAGACACTTCATCCCGCCCGTCGGAGCTTGCTCCCGGGGAGGCGGCCGTTTCACCAGCTCCCGGCGGATCCTCCGGGGCGACCCCATCCTGGTGCCGCCGGGCTGTGTCGTTTCTGCTCCGGAGCTCGGACTCTCGCCCGTCGGGCTCCCGCCCGACCCCGTGTCTCCCGGAGAGGGGACTTTCCTCAGCGGTCGGTCGTTGCCGAACCGGACCACCGTCAGCTGCCCACCACCTCCTGGCATCACGGCGAGCGCCGAACCTCCCGAAAAGCGCTCCGTCGCCCCCCGGGGGTGCCCCAGGGCAAAGACCGAAATCCACCGCGTCGGTGGGACGGCCGTGTCGACCGGACGCGCCCGGGCCTCCGCGGGGCCGGTCCGAAGGCTCGAGGAGACGCTGATCCCGGCGCTGATGCTCCAGCACGGGGAGGTCTATCTCCCGTCCGAGGAAGGGCCGGTGCCGGCGCGCCGCGAGGACGGCAGCCGGTACGATCCGTTCGATGTGCTCGACCGACTGACGGCCCAGTACGCCCTGGTCTACCTCGTCGACCTCGACGGCGTCAATCGCGCCGAACCGCAGCTGGAGTTCCTGCAGGAGCTCTCCCGCGACGCGAGCCTATGGATCGACGGCGGAGTCCGCACCGCGGAGCAGGCCATCGACATCCTGGTCGCGGGGGCCGAGCGGGCGGTACTGTCCAGCGCCCTGCTGCGGGGCGCGCGGGAGCTCCGGCGCGCTTGGCGTTTGTCGACGGAGTACGTCTTTGAGCTCGAGCTCGGGGCGGACGGCCTCACCGCCACGCCGGAGTGGGAGACGCGGGACCTGGCGGGCATGGTCGCCGTCGTCCGGGGGGTGGGGATCGACCACCTCGTCGTGTCGCCCAGGGGCATCGACCCCGACTGGGCCACCATCGCGTCGGTCGCCGCCGGGGGTCCGACGTGGGTCGACGGCACGTTCACGCCCGAGCA
>JASHYB010000025.1 GCA_030043255.1 Thermoplasmata archaeon
GCGGCGGCGACCGCCAGGTTCACCAGCCAGAGCAGGGTCCGGCGCTGCATCGCAAGCCGGTCGTAGCAGGCGGCGCGCCGTACTTCTTGGTTTGCGCCGGGGACCGAGGGGCGGCGCGCCCGCGTCGGGGGTCTTTTGTAGGGAAGGGGGCTCCGCCGCCGCCATGCCGAAGGTTCCGGCCCTCGTCGAGCTCGACGAGTTCACCTACCGGATCCCCCCGGAGGAGGTCGCCGGCATGCGCGTGCCCGGCATCCTGTTCTCCAGTCCGACGCTGCTCGAGGGGGTGAGCGGCGACCCGTCGCTGCTCCAGCTGGCGAACGTCGCGACGCTCCCGGGCATCGAACGCCACGCGCTCGCGATGCCGGACATCCACTTCGGCTACGGCTTCCCCGTCGGCGGGGTCGCGGCGTTCGACCTCGAGAGCGGGATCGTCTCTCCGGGTGGGATCGGCTACGACATCAACTGCGGCGTGCGGCTACTGCGGACCGGCCTGCGGGCCGAGGAGGTCCGTCCGAAGCTCGGCGAGCTGATCGAACGGCTCTACCGGGAGGTGCCGAGCGGCGTCGGCTCGCGGGGCGGTCGGACGCTCCAGCCGCGCGAGGTCGACGAGGTGTTGGTAGGCGGGGCCGCCTGGGCGGTCGAGCACGGGGCGGGGACCGCCGCCGACCTGGCGGTCCAGGAGGAGGGCGGGCGTCTCGCCGGCGCGCTGCCGCAGGAGGTCTCCGAGACCGCCCGCAAGCGCGGCTTGCGCCAGCTTGGCACCCTCGGCTCGGGGAACCACTTCCTCGAGGTCCAGGTGGTCGAGGAGGTGTTCTTCCCGGAGTTCGCCCGCGCGCTCGGGCTGACGAGCGGCCAGGTCGTCGTGATGCTGCACACCGGCTCGCGCGGGCTCGGGCACCAGGTCGCCACCGACTTCATCCGGCGGATGGACGAGCGGCTGCGCTCCGAGGGGACGCAGCTCGTCGACCGCCAGCTCTCCTGCGCCCCGATCGCCTCGGAGGACGGGCGGCGCTACCTCGGGGGGATGGCGGCCGCGGCGAACTTCGCCTGGGCGAACCGCCAGACGATCACCGAAGGGGTCCGCCGCGGCTTCGCGGCGGTCTTCGGGCGCTCGGCGGCGGAGCTGGGGATCGAGGTCGTCTACGACATCGCGCACAACATCGCCAAGGTCGAGGTCCACCGGACGAACGGGACCGCCAAGCCGGTACTGGTCCACCGCAAGGGTGCGACCCGGGCGTTCCCGGCGGGCCGCGACGAGATCCCGGCCCCGTACCGGCCGTTCGGCCAGCCGGTGCTGATCCCCGGCGACATGGGGACGGCCAGCTACGTCCTCGCCGGGCTGCCCGGCTCGATGGAACGCTCCTTCGGCTCCTCCTGCCACGGGGCCGGGCGCCGGCTGAGCCGCACCGCAGCGGTGCGCACCTTCCGCTACGACGAGGTCACCCGCCGGCTCTCCGAGCGAGGGATCGTCGTCCGCTCGGCGACCCGCGAGGGGGTCACGGAGGAGGCGCCCGGCGCCTACAAGGACGTGGAGCAGGTGGTCCGCGTCGCCGAAGGAGCCGGCCTCAGCCGCCGGGTCGCCCGGCTGCTGCCGCTCGGGGTCGTCAAGGGCTGAGCGCGCCGGCCCGTCGGGCTCAGCGCACCGGTCGCGGCCGGGTCGCCCAGAGGAACCAGCCGGCGAGCGTCGCGCCCCCTGCGACGCCGACCAGCAGCACGAGGAGCGGCGGGATCGCCGGCAGGGCGGCCACGACGATCGACCAGGCGCAGGAGGTGGTCGCGTTCGCCGCATCGGTGACCACCAGCTGGACGGTGTACACGCCGCTCGACGGCAGGTCGACGGTGACGTTGGCGGTCGTCGGGGCGCCGCCGTCCGGCAGCGTCCAGCGGTAGGTGTACGGCGGACCGTCACCGCCGGTCGCTCCGGCCGAGAGGCTGACCGACGCCGGGGCCGTGACGTAGCGGGTCGTGCCGACGCAGCCGGCGAGCTCGAGCGGCAGGCTGGTCGTGACGGTGTCCGTGCGCTGGGCACTGTCGTCGAACATGTCGAACGCCCGGACGACGACGGTGAAGTCCCCCGCCGCGTAGTAGACGGTGGAGGCGGTCGGGCCGGTGGCCGTGTCCCCGTTGCCGAACGTCCAGTCGACCGCCACGCCCTCCGGGGCCGAGGCGACCACCGTCCCCTGGACGCGGAGCGGCGCGAGCCCGGCCTCGGGGTCGACGTTCTCGGAGAGCTGGAGGGCGTCGGCCGCCGGGACGAAGCCACCGGCCTCCTTCGCGAAGAACGACGGCAGGTCGAGCGGCACCTCCAGCACCCGGGCGAGGTGCGGTCCGTCGACCGCTACGGAGGCGTCCAGTTCGTCGCCGGCCAACAGATCGATCGGGGCGAAGTAGGTCTCGTTGGCGACCGGGCCGAAGGCGCTGCCGCCGTTGCCGAGGTTCCAGACGATCAGCGTGCCGGTGGTCGACGACGCCGGGCCGACCTCGCTCGCGTTCCAGCTGACCGTCGTGCCCGAGCTGAGGTTCACCGCCGGGCTGACGGTGCCCACCAGCCCGACGGCGGTCGAGGCGGGCGCCTGCGCGTCGATCAGGAACGCCTCGCTCGCGTTGCCGTCCCCGGCGTCCGAGAGCTGCGCGATGACCAGGTGCTCGCCGGCGGTGGTGAAGGTGGTCGCGACCGCCGCCCCGGTCGCGGTCAGGCCTCCGCCGAACGACCAGCGGGTGGCCGACGCGCTGGCGCGGTAGCCGCCGGTGGCGCTCGCGGTGAAATGGACCGTCAGCGGGACCGTGCCGTTCAGGGCCGATGCGGTGAACGTGGCCTCGAGCGCCGGCGCGACGGTGACGTTCGTCTCGGCCCAGGCGGTGCTGTCGACGGTGTCGTTCACCCACTCCTGGACCGCGTAGGTCCCGGCGGTGCGGAAGATGGCGCAGTCGCAGGCGGTCGGATAGCCGTCCGGCTCGTTGGCGACCAGGTCGACCTGGTCGGCGAGGCTCGCCGGCCCGCTCGCGCCGCCCGAGACGCTGAACAGGTCCGGGAAGTCCGCCGGGGCGTCGCGGACCCCCTCGGTCCCGTTCGGGGTCACGGCCAGCGGCGACGACGGGTTGCCGCACGCCGGCGCCGCGGCGCCTCCGACGGCGATCGGCAGGCGCGCGCTCGCCGCGCCGTCCGGCGCGCTCGCGCTGTCGTGCACGACGACCTCGGCACAGAAGCCGCCGGCGACGGGATAGGCGTAGGCCGTGCCGTCGCTGCTGAGGTTGTCGGCGACCACGCCGTCGCCGAACGAGACGTTGTAGGTGTACGGGGCGACGCCGCCGGTAACGCTCGCCGTGAACGTCACGGTCTGGCCGGCGCTCGGCGCATCGGTCGACGCGCTCAGGCCGACCGCGAGCGAGCTGCCTCCGCCGACGACGACCACGACCGGCGGGGAGGCGCTCATGTTCCCGCCGGAGTCGACCGCGTAGCCCTGCACCGAGTAGACCCCCGCGCTCGGGAAGGTGTGCGAGACGCTCGTGCCGGTGACCGTCGAGGCGTTCCCGTCGCCGAACGCCACCCCCTCGAGCGGGTAGCTGCCGCTGCCGCCGTGGACGCTCAGCGCGATCTGGACGGTCAGCGGCGCGGGCCCGAAGCGGGGCGAGGCGTAGACCAGCACCTGCGGATCGTTCAGGGTCGTCGCGGTGCGGGTCAGGTTCGGGAGCAGGTTGCCGACGATCGGCGTGCCGATCCCGGTGACAGGGTTCCAGCCGGCGCTGGCGGTGTAGCCGTTCGTCCCCTCGGTGATCTCGTGGAAGTTCGAGGTGTAGCCGGCGCTGTCGAGGATCCGGTACAGCGCCGGGTTCAGCAGGCCGAGGGCGCCGCCCGCCTCCTGGTCGGCGGTGGCCCCGATGCCAGCCCAGATCGGGGTGCCCACGCTGGTGCCGCCGACCCCGCCCCAGCCTCCCCCGACGACGATGTCGACCGGGGTCGCGGGGTCCCCCACGATCGCCACGTCCGGCACCCCGCGGCCCTTGGTGGCGACGGTCCCCGGTCCGACCTGCCACCACGGGTGGGCGAGCACCGAGTAGCCGCCGCCGGAGCCCCCGCCGTTGGAGCAGCCGCCCGTCTGGGCGCTGGAGTTGCCGCTCCAGGCGACCTCGGAGACGTAGCTGCCGTTCGCCTCGGTGGAGAGCGCGGTGGCGCCGACGCCCGTGACGTACGGGTCGGAGGCCGGATAGTTGACCGACACCCCCGAGGTCCCGTCGGCGGAGCCGCAGTCCCCGCTCGCTGCGAACGAGCTGATCCCCTCGGCCGCGGCCAGTTCGAGTACGGGTCCCAGGATGTCGAACGAGCCGTCGGTGGAGGCGTTGCACGCCGACGAGCAGGGCATGGTGCTCGGGTCGTAGATGCCGGTCTCCGGCTCCCCCCAGCTCATCGACAGGACGTTGGCGGCGCGATGCGCGACGACCCAGTCGATGGCGAAGTACAGGCCTTCGCCGGCGTTGGGCGAGAAGACCGTCTCCACGGTGGCGCCGGGGGCGGCCGCGTGCGCCCACTCGGCGTCGAGCGCGTCCTCGACGTGCCAGCCGTAGTTCGTCCCGCTCGCGTTCAGGTTCGTGGTGGTCGGGACCGGGTACAGGAAGGTCAGGTTCGTCGTCGGGAGACCGTTCGCCTCGGAAAAGCAGAGGTAGTCGGCGGCGAGCTGGTCCTGGCTCTCCGCGGCGGAGTAGGCGTCGAACACGGCGATCGTTTCCCCGGTGCCGTTGATGCCCTCGCCGTCCAGCTTCGCGTAGTCGTAGGCGGACGCGAGCTGCTGCGGCGAGTTCTCCTCGGCGACGGGCGACTGACAGGCCGCTGCCGGAGCGGCGTCCAACTCGCCGACCGAGACGACCGTGGGCTGCAGGTCGACGTCGGTGGCCAGCCCCAAGGCTCCCGTCCAGGGGGCGATCGACGGCAGGCTCGCGGCCGTGCTGTGGGAGACGAAGGTCGCGCCGTCGGCGCCCAGGTACCGGTCGAAGGAGGTGTCGAACGCTCGGTCGAGCGCCGGGCCGGTGCCGGTCACCGACACCATCAGCCCGTCAGGGTTGACCGCGGTCGCCAGGCCAAGGCCCTCGAAGTACGCCTCGGCGGCCGCCACCGAGGACGGCGTGGCTCCGAACCGGGCGTCCGCCGCGCCGGCCGACAGGAACTGCCGGTACGCTGAGGTGCCCGGGACCTCCGACGCGTTCACGAACGCGGCGAGCCCCTGCGGGTCGCGCGAGCTGAGCCCCACCACGACCGACAGGCTGGTGTTCGGGCCGACCGGGCCGAGGTCGGTCACGTTGGCCGCCGGCGAGAACGCCGGGGCCAGCGCTACCCGAGCTTCGGGCGTCACGATCGACGAGAAGGCCGACGGCCCGGCGGGCGCCGCACCGATCGACGGGAGATGCCCGCTGATCGCCGTGGGGCTGAGGAAGACGACCGCCAGAGCGAGGGCGAGCGTGACCGCTCCCCGGCGCGACGGCAGGCCCCCCATGGCCGAGGAGTGAGGCCGGGCACCGAACATCCCCTTTGCCGGCCGACCGTTCGAAGCCGAGACCTCATAACCCGGGCTTGGAGTCGGCCGCGAGGGCGGCGTGAACCCGTATCTCGGCTACGAGATCGCCGTCGCCGCGGTCGTGGTCTACGGCCTCGTCGTCTACGCCCTGTGGCGGAGCGGCCGGGTCGGACCGGACCGCAACCTCACCCTGTTCGGGCCGGCGCTCATGCTCAAGACCGGCCGGGGCCGGGCCGCGCTCGACCGCTGGGGACGGTTCGTCCGGTTCTGGACCGGGGTTAGCGACCTCGGGGTGGCGCTGGCCGCGATCGCGATGGCGGCGATCGTCGCGCTGCTGCTGGTCGGCGCGGTGGTCTCGACGCGGATCACGGCGGCGCAGGCGCCGCCGGTCACCGAGGCGCTCGGCCTCCCCGGCATCAACCCGGTGATCCCGCTGGGCTACGGGATCCTCGCGCTGGTCGTCGGCATCGTGCTCCACGAGCTCTGCCACGGCGTCGTCGCCCGGTCGCAGAAGATCGGCGTGAAGAGCCTCGGGATTCTCTGGTGCGTCGTTCCGGTCGGGGCGTTCGTCGAGCAGGACGACAAGGAGATGATGGCGGCCTCCCGGCGCAAGCGCGACCGGGTCGCGGCCGCCGGGGTCCTCGCGAACTTCGTCCTGGCGATCGTCTTCTTTCTCGCGCTCTCCGGGCTGGTCGCCGGGAGCGTCGCCCCGAACGCCTCGGGGGTGGGGATCGCCGCGGTGGAGCCGACGCTGAACGGCCACCCCACCCCGGCCGCCAACGCTTCCCTGGCCGCCGGCGACATCGTCACCATGCTCAACGGGACGGCGACGCCGACCCTGTCGGCGTTCGAGTCGGCGATCGCCAAGACCGTGCCCGGCGGCACCTACAGCCTCGCCTACTACTCGACGGCGAACGGGTCGATCGCGACGACCACCGTGCAGCTGACCACCGACCCGTCGAACCACACGCGCGGGTTCCTCGGCGTCGAGGTCTACGGGCTGACGCCCACGCAGCTGCGCCAGATCCTCGTGAACCCGTTCGCGAGCAGCTCCGGTCCGCTCACCGGCGGCGTCTATTGGCTGATCCTCCCGTTGGCGACCCTCGAGCCGATCACCACGCCGACCAGCTCGTTCTACCACCTCGTCGGCCCGCTCGCCGGGGCCTCCCCCGTGGGGTTCTGGATCGGGGCGAACGTGCTCTACTGGCTCGCCTGGATGAACCTCCTGCTCGGCCTGTCGAACGCGCTGCCGCTCGTCCCGCTGGACGGAGGCCTACTGTTCCGCGACTTCGCGGCGAGCGTCGCCGCCCGCCTGCGCAAGGGCTGGTCGGAGGCCCGTCTCGAGAGCTTCGCCTCCCGCGCGTCGGTCGTCGCCAGCCTGCTGATCCTGGTGCTGCTCGCATGGCAGTTCGTGGTCCCCCGTCTCGGCTAGGCGGTTCGGCGCTCTTCGCCGACTACCCGTTCCTCGCCGGGGCGGAGGCGCTCCTCGGCCGTGAGCCGCCGTCCGTCCGCGAGCTGCTCGCCGATCCGGCGTACGAGCACGCGCGCATGATCGGCCGGGCGCGGATCCTCGCGGCGCAGGACGACCCCCGCGGGGCGAAGGACGTCGAGGAGCTGGAGCGGGCCCGGGACGACGAGCGCTACCTGTCGTTCCTGTTCGCCCGGCTCGTCCTCTCCGCGGCGCCCGGCGCCGGTGCCCTGCGGCGGTGGGCGGTCGCGGAAGCGAAGCGGGCCCACGGCCGCCTGAAGAGCGTGCCGGACGTCGACCTCGAGGAGGTGGCGGCGCGCCTCGGCGTGAGCCTTTCGGTCGAGGGGGGGCACGCGAGCATCCCGGTCGCCGAGTACCTGCGCCTCGCCACGCCGATCCGGGAGGCGGAGTTCCGCCTCGCCGCCCAGGAGCTCGGCGGCGGGCGCGTGAGCGTGCCGGCCGAGCGGGCCTCCCGCCTCCTGGAGGAGGCGGTCCGCGCCGCCCTGGCGGTACCGCTCCCGCTCGCTCCTGAGGTGATCCGGACGATCCGCGACGGCCAGGCGGAGCTGCTCGAGGAGGTCGCGCGCCACCTGCCCGCGCCGGTCGCCCGGCGGGGCGGGCCGGCCGGACCGCTGCGGCCCGAGCGCTTCCCGCCGTGCATCCGCCGGATGCAACGCACCCTGGAGCACGGCGAGAATCTGTTGCACGCCGGCCGGTTCTGCCTGGCGGCGTTCCTCCACCGGGCCGGCGCGTCGGTCGAGACGATCGTCGACGCCTACCGCGGCGCGCCGGACTTCGACGAGTCGGTCACCCGCTACCAGGTCGAGCACATCACGCTCCGGGACGGAGGCCGCGGCTACGAGCCGCCGACCTGCGACACGCTGCGCAGCCACGGCCTGTGCGCCCGCGACGGGGACCCTGAGGCCCCCGCCCCGCAGGACCGCGCCCGCGACCCGCTCTGCTTCGAGCCGACGCTCCGGCACCCGTTGCAGTACTACCGGATCCGGGGCGGGACCGTAGCCGTGGAGCGTGACCCGGCGGCTACGCCGGCGGGAGCGCCCGGTACGTCCGACGCGCCCGGGCGACCGCCGTCAGCTGGCCGGCGATGACGAAGTACGCGAACGCGACGTCGATCACAGTGAAGGCGAGCGGCCCGAGATGGAAGCGGGCCCAGGGCTCGCTGCGTGCCCACGGCCACGGAAGGGACCAGTCGAACTCCAGGAAGGCGGCGGCGGCGAGCACGACGAGGCGGTCGGCGCGGCTCAACAGGCCGCCGTAGGCCCGACCCTGGCCGACTGCCTGCGCCTGCGTCCCCATGTAGCTCGCGAGCAGCAGGCTGACCAGCGCCAGCAGGGCGAGGATCGGGTCCGCGTAGCCGGAGACGGCGAACCCCAGGACGAGCAGGACGTCCGCGTAGCGGTCCAGGACGTGGTCCAGCAGGTCCCCGCGGAGGCTGGCGCGATGCGTCGTCCGGGCGATGTGGCCGTCCAGCACGTCGAACAGCCCGGCGAGCAGGATCAGCGCGCTCACCGGCAGGAAGAGCAGCGGCGTCGTCCACCGGACCCCGGCCGCGAGCAGCGCCGCGGCGGCCGCGAAGGCGATCGCGAGCCCGCTCAGGCGGCTCGGGGACCAGGCGCGGAACGGCCGGGCGAGTCGGTCGACGTACGGCCGGACCCGATCGCGGTAGCCCTCGAGCACCATCCGGTTCGGCCCGCCCGGCGACTAAGCCGCCCCGTCCAAAAGGTGCTCGGTGACGCGCCGGTCGGCGAGCCAGTCGACGGTACCCTGCCGAGGGGCTCCGCCCCGCCGGAGGCGCTCGGCGACCTCCCGGGCGACGGCGGCGACCGAGCGACCGGTCGTGTCGATCTCGAAGACCGGGACCTGGCGCTCCAGCGCCTCGATCAGGACGAGGTCGACCGTCTCGCTCACGACGTTCGCCTCCCGGTCCGCCGGCCCGCCGCGCCGCGCCCGCGCCAGCCGGCGCGCCAGCTCGCGAGGGTGGCAGCGCAGGACGATCGCCTCCCGGACGGGGAGCAAGTGGGCGAGGTGTCCGACAAGGAGCTCCGGTAGATCCTCCCGCGGCCGGCGGAGGAGCGCTCGCCGCAGCCGTCCGAGGTCGACCTCCACCCCGGCGCCGTCAGCGCGGGCCAGCCCCAGCTCCCGGGCGAGGTCCGCGACCTCCGTCACCCTCCAGCGTCGTGCCAGGCGACGGGCGACCGAGCTCTTGCCGACCCCCGGCGTGCCGGTGAGCGCGACCGGACGAGCTCGCGAGCCCGGCCGGCCCCCTCGGGCCGGGGCAGGTCGAACGGCTCGGCGGTCGCTCACGCGAACCGGAGCGTCCGGAGGGTCCGGCGCCAGGCCCGGACCTCGGCGGTGACGTTCTTGCGCCGTAGCCCGGCCTCCGCGATGAGGCGGGCCAGCCGCTCCATGTCCGCCGGGACCAGCCCGAGGCGCGTGACCTCGGCGACGCCGATCCGGCCCACGAGGTCGATGAGCAGGCTCCGACGCTCGAGCCGGCGGGCGAGCTCGCCGGCGCCGACCCCGGCCTCCGCCTTCAGGCGGGCCCGGTCGAGATGCAACTGGTGCGAGGCGGTATAGCCGTCACTCGCGGCGACGAGCGGGAAACCCTCCGCGGCGAGGGCCACACCCAGCGCCCGGGCGTTCGCCACCACCGTCGTCGCGTATTCCGTGCCGCACCGCTCCAGCTCGAGCAGCGTCTGCCCCAGGCCCGCGATGCGGTTCCAGTGCGCGTTGTCGAAGGTGCGCCAGACGAGCGACGGGGCGATCGCGCGGAACAGGTCCTCCCGGTCGGTGACGATGAGCCCCCCCTGGGGGCCGGGGAACGACTTGTGCGTGCTGCCGAAGACGACGTCGGCCCCGTCGCGCAGCGGGTCCTGGAACTCGCCCCCGGCGATCAGGCCGAGCACGTGCGACGCGTCGTAGAGGACCAGGGCGCCGACCTCGTGGGCGGCGGCGCTGACCTCCCGGAGCGGGTAGGGGAAGAGGAAGAAGCTCTGGCCGAGGAGGACCGCCTTCGGGCGGGCCTCGACGATCGCCCGGCGGGCGGCCTCGGCCTCCAGCCGGTGCCCGGGTCCGGACGCCCGCAGCGGCAGGACCTCGTGACCGAGCATCGCCGGCACGAAGCCGGGGGCGTAGCCGTCGTACCCGCCGTCCTCGACGGGGATCGCGAGCAGGCGCGAGCCGCGGGGCAGCAGCGGGGCGAGCACCGAGAGCGCCGCGATGTGGCCCCCGACCGGTCGGGTCGTGGCGTACCGGGCCCGGAACAGCCGGACCGCCGCCGCGTCGGCGAGCTGCTCGATCTGATCGGTGT
>JASHYB010000026.1 GCA_030043255.1 Thermoplasmata archaeon
CAGTCCCATTGCACGATCGTGACGTTCAGCCCGGACCCCGCATTGGGCTGGTAGGAGTTCGAGCCGTCGAGGATGGGGTACCCACTGACGAAGGTCAGGCCGGCGATGGCGACCGGTGGCACGAACGACTGGACGAACTCGTTGCCGAGCGACGTGAAGATGTCGAACGTGAGGAGGCTCGACTCGGTGAAATCCACCGTGATCGCGGCCCCCGTCTTCGTTGACGGGAAGGCGTAGTTCCCGAGGTTCGTCAGACCTGCGTAGAATGAGAAGCTGAGGAACACGTGCGACTCCGGTGGAACGTCGATGACGCAGGAGATGTTGGTCGCATTGGCGTATGGATTTCCTTGAAGGCAGCCATGCAGGCCACTCCCCGAGATCAAACTCGGCGTCACGTTGTAGTTCACGATCGTCGAGCCGTTCAGGACGATGCCGTCGATCACGATGGTGTTCACATCTAGGCTGGCTAGCTCCAATTGCAGGCCGAACATGTTGGTCGAGTGGTTATAGAAGTCGGGGGCAAGAGCCACGACCCGGAGATTCTCCAGATCCTTGTCGTGGGTGACCGTCTCCTCCGCGGTGAGTTGCTTTTGGTACGACGCCACGAAGAACGCGAACGCTGTCGCCGCCGCCACGACGATGACGACCAGCATCAGGGTGCCTACGATCTCGGCAAGGCCGCCCGCCCGCCGTCTCCGCGGAAGCATCGGTCGGTTCATCGACCGGTAGAGCATAGGCCACCTCTACGTAGATTACGGACCCAACCATCGAGTCCATAGCTAGGGCCGTCTCCCTACCATCGCGCTGTTAAGCGCGGCGTCTTCTTCGCGGACCCCCCATGAGCCTCCCCGTCGACGTGCCCGGTCTCAACACCATCATCCCGGAGCTGGGCGAAGGCACGGTGGTCCTGGTCGAGAGCGGGGCAGACGCGGCGAAGAGCTACTTCGTCCGTCGCCTCAGCCTCACGGGGGGCCGGACCGGCTGGCCGGTGACCTTCGTCACCAGCCGGGACCGCGACGAGCTGCAGTCCCAGCTTGCGGTGGAGCGCGGGGACGAGAAGCTCCCGGACGCGTGGATCCAGATTCACGAGCGAGATGCGGTCCACGAACTGGCGGAGTTCGCCGAGCACGGAGGACTGCTGGCGATCGACTCGTTCTCCTTCCTCACGCTCGATCTCGCTCCGGACGCCTTGGCGAGGGCGCTGCGGGACCTCCGGGTGGCCTGCCGGTCCCGCGGGACGGCCGCGGTCCTGGCGATTGACCGCGGGATGTTCGACCCCCGCTCGGAGGCGGTCGCCATTCACCTCGCCGACGGACTGGTCCAGTTCCACGCGCGCGAGGCCCCCGAGGGGGTCCAACGATTCCTCAGGATCCCCAAGTGGATGGACGGGCGGTTCGTGGACCGGAACATCTACTATGAGTTCGACGGTAAACGCATTGCCATCGATCTGCGGAATCGTGTGTTGTAGGGGGGCGGGATGCCGACCGGTACCGGGAGCTACGAGCGCTTCGGACTCACCGGCAACCCGTTCCGGGAACTGGCGAGCGAGAACCTCGAGGACGTGACGATCTACCACGTCAACCAGGCCGCCGACGCGGTCCTCCGCACGATCTTCGACGAGGTCCTCGACAAGGAGAACCGGGCCGTCGTGGCCGTCACCGGCCCGCAGGGCGCCGGGAAGACCCAACGTCTCCTGCTGGCGGCGGCGACGGCGAAGGAGCATCACGCGCTCTCGGTCTACCTCGACGTCACCACCGAGAGCCGATGGGTGCTCGGTGGGCTCGGCAAGGCGTTCGAGAAGGCCGCGAAGGACGCCGGGCTCATCAAGCTCCTCGGCGGACCGAGCTGGCTGCGCGGGCTCGCCTCGCTCGGGAGGACCAAGAAGGGCAACCACGACCCGAAGGAGGCCGGACGGAAGATCGGCGAGGCGCTCAACGCGAGCAGCCCGTCGTTCCTCCTGCTCAACGACCTGCACAACCTCGCCGACGCCGGCGAGCTCGAACTGTTCGGCCGAACCCTCGAGGAGATCACCGGGGTCATCAAGCCCGGGGTCTTGGTGATGTTCACCTGCTACGCGAGCTATCTCGCGTGGTTGACGGCGAACCAGCCCGCGCTCGCCTCCCGCATCAACCGGACGATCCCGCTCGCGATGCTCTCCGACGACGAGGCACGGCTCGTGCTGGCGAAGAAGCTCCTCGCCAAGCGGATCGTCGAGGACCTAGAACCGACGTACCCGTTCGACCGAGGTGCGGTCCAGGAGCTCAACCACGCCGCTCGTGGCAATCCGCGTCGTCTGTTCGAGCTCGCTGACGCCACGCTGGAGCGGGCGGTCGCGGCGCGAGCGTACCAGATCGATGCCGACCTGGTCCAGTCCGCCGTAGCGGCGCGCCAGTTCGTGGGGACCCCATCCCCAGCTCCTTGGCAGGAGACGCCCGAAGTCCCCGAGGCTCCACCGCCAACGGCGGGCGCTTCACCACCGGCAACGAGTCGGCGCCGATCGCTCTGGGGCAAGTCGCGCTGACGCGGCCTACGGCGCTTCCGGGTTCGCGAAGATCGTGAGGTCGATCGCTTCCTCAGCGACCTCGGCCGCGTAGACCGCTACCCGACCGAGACTGTCGACGATCGTGCTCAGGGCGAGAGGATCGGGTCCCTTGCGCGCCGCGACGCGATGGGTGAGCGCGTCGATCAGGCGCTGGTGCTCCGCCCTCGCGTCGATCGCCTCGTTGGCCGCCTCGATGCTCTTCGTCACCAAAGCGTGGAACGCCTTGTCGAGGATCGCCACCGCCGACGAGCGGGCGGCTCCGATCTGCTCGAGGAGCTTCGGATCGAGGCCATGGTCCCCCGCGATCGCGACGCCGGCCGTGGCGATGCGCTGAGCGTGGTCGGCGATCCGTTCGAGCAACTTGGCGATGAGGCGGTGGCCGTGCACCGCCGGCGCCGCCAGCCCGTCCGCCGGCGTAGAGTGGGCCAGGTGGTACTGCTTGGCGACCATCCAGTAGAGACGGTTGACGTCCTGGCTCCGGAGCCCGATGTCGTGGGCGATGGCCTCGTTGCCGGTCTTCAGCGTCCCGACGGCGTCCTCGAGCATCGCCCTCACGGTGAGGTGCATCCGTCGTAGGCACTTCTCCGAGCTGAGCTCCGAGGGATCCGAGAGGTCCTGGATCAGGAGCGAACCCTGCCCCTCCTCGATGACCTCCGGTCCGATGACGAGGCGGCAGAACTCGCGAGCGACCTTGCGCACGAACGGGCCGCGCGCCGTGGCGAAGCGCACCTCGATGAGGCCGAAGCCGGCGATGTACGCCGCGATCAGCTTGCGGAGCAGGTGCTCGCGGGTCTCCTCGCCCCGCTCGACGAACGTCTTCCGACGGACCGCCGGCCGGAGGCCGCTCTTCAGCCGGATCGAGACAGAGCCGTCCTGCTCGGTGTCGACGAACAGCGTGTCGCCGGCCTTCAGCCCCGCGTTCGTCACCCAACGCTTCGGGAGGGAAACGAGGAACGTCGACTTTCCCGCCAGTTGGAGCTTACGCCCTTCCATCAAGGTGCTCGTCAGGGAGTCCTCGAACGATTATGGGGGCTTAACGGTTCAAACTATAGACTATAGACCACGTGGAGGGTTACGGAATCTAGCGAGGCGCCGGCGCCCCGGTGGGGGATGCTCCCGGCGGGATTCGAACCCGCGTTACGGGGTCGAAGGCCCCGAATCCTTGACCGGACTAGACTACGGGAGCGTCCCGGCCCGGGGAATTCCTAGCCGTTCCGGCGCTTGAAGTGTTCCCTGGCGGACCGCTGAGGGGGCAGGCCACGTGCTTCGCGACCTCGGTCGGGGTCCTTCGGACGTGGGTCACGAGGGCACGGACGGAGGCCGCGGCGGTGGGACGCTCGCCGTCCGGGGGCGATCGCGAAGGACACCGCGGACCGCGGGTCGTCGGACCAGGAGGAACGTCGGGGCCAAGGCTTGCGACGGAGGCACGTTGGGGCGAGATCGCCCTCCGCGTGGAGCGGGAGGCCGCGGCCCACCGGCTCCGACTAGGATGTACCGGGGGTCGACGCGGAGCGACGCGGAAGATACTCCGTCCGTCGCTCGCCCGTGATGGCGTAGACCGCCTTCTCAGCGATCTTGCAGGCGTTGTCCGCGACGCGCTCGAGATGGCGTCCGCCGAGCAGCTCGAAGGCGCGCCGGTCGGTCTCCGGGCCGCCCTTGCGGAGCAGGTCGATGAGGCGGGCCTGCAGCTGCCGGTGCAGGCGGTCGACCTCTTCGTCCATCGGGAAGACGGCCTTGGCGCGGTGGGCGTCGCCGGCGAGGAACGCTTCCATGGCCTGAGCGACCATCGCCCGGGCCCTCTCGTCCATCCGACGCAGGAACTCGCGCACGTCCGCATCACCGGATTCCGGACCCGTCG
>JASHYB010000168.1 GCA_030043255.1 Thermoplasmata archaeon
GCGATCGGGAAGAACAGCGCGTCGGCGTCCGGGATCCCGCCCCCGAGCGCGCCGGCGGCCAGGTAGCTCGGCTTGAAGCCGACGATCCCGAAGGTGACGAGGTAGGCGACCAGGACGTGGGTGAACAGGTCCAACGGCCGGGAGGTCCGGGCTAGAGCAGCCCTTCCTCCATCACCTCGACCGACTCGACCTCCGGCAGCTTCGCCAGCGCGTGCTCGGTCGACTCGAGGAACCCGCCGGCGTCGTCCATGACGACCGACACGAGCAGCGACTTCAGCCCGAAGGCGACGTCCCGGATCTGCGAGCCGCGGACGGTCACCCCCGCGGGCACGGCGCCGGCGATCGCCTGCTGGATCGCACGGACGTCGGTCTCGACGCCGCGGGGCATGATGCGGAAGAGCACCGCGACCTTCGCCATGGGCGCGCTTACGGTCCCTCGAACCCGCACTTCGGGCAGCGGTAGGTCACGCTCTGGTCGCGGCAGCGCACGCAGCGACCGATCGTCTCCTCGCCGCAGCTCGGGCACAGGAACTGCGTCGAGCCGCTGGTCCGCAGCGTCCGGCCGCAGGAGGTACACTTGAGCTCCGTCCGGCTGCTCAGCATGCTGACCTTCCCGCCGCGAGCCGCCCGAGCGCCGCTAGCGCTTCCCGGGGGTCCGCCGGCGCGCGGCGACCCGGGTGGCGTATATAAAGAGCACGCCGATGAACGCCACCGCGCCGGCGACGTACCAGATCGCGTCGTTCGGCGCTGCCGGCGCGATGTAGAAGGTGGTCGTCTCGACCGTACGGCCGTTGCCGAACGTCACCAGCCCGTGCGGGTTCTCGATCGTGAGGGTGAAGGTGTGGTAGCCGCTCGACAGGCCGAGCGTCGGGTACGGGTAGGCGAGCGCGTAGGTGCCGTTCGGCTTGAGCTTGGGGACGGTGACGGTGCCGACGTACTTGCCGTCCAGCGCGACCGTGACGTTGAACGGCAGGACCGTCGCCTCCGGCCCGGCGACCAGCGTCGCCCGGACGGTGTAGGGGACGGCGACCCGGAAGACGAAGGAGAAGTTGCCGGTCGCGTTCGAGGTGCCGAGGGAGCTGATCGCGTGGACGACGAGGGTGACCGACTCGACCAGCTGGCCGGTCGAGACCGTCAGGTGGACCGGCTGCGAGGTCGCGTTGGTGATCGAGCCGTTGTCCGGGCTCACGACGACGCCGCTCGTGTTGCTGGCGGTGACGTTGGCGGTCCAGTTGATCGTCCCCTCGAACCCGCCGTCGATCACCGCCGGGCCACCGGTCACGTTCAGGTAGAAGGTCCCGTTGGAGCTGGTCGCGACCAGCTTCGGGCCGGTGAGGTTGCCGGTCACCGGCGTCACCGGGCTGGTGCTGGAGGCCGGGACGACCGCCGCGGGGGCCGCGGCGCCGGCCGGTGCCGCCAGGGCGGGGGCGAGCAGAAGGAGCGCCAGGACGGCGAGGGCGGCCAGCGGCGCGAGGGACCGGGGCGCGAGCCTCATCGGCGCGTCCATCTCCGGGTCCGCCACCAGCGGTAGGTCAGCACGCCCACGATCAGCGCGAGCGCCGGCACGAACGACACCAGCGGCACGAACCAGACCGGGATCGCCGGCGGACCGCTGGTCACGCTGGTCCCGGTCACGTACAGGCTCCCCGGGCTCGGACGGACGCTGGGGGTCGGGAACAGGAGGTTGAGGCTGCGCGTGATCGCCCCGCTCGAGTTCACGACGCTCAGCTGCACCGTGACGGTCCCCGGCGGGACCGGGGCGGCCGTCGTCGCGGTGACGTTGAGCGCGACCGTCACGTTCTCCCCCGCCGAGAGGTTGACGTACGGTGAGCTGACCGTCGCGTTGCTGACCAGCCAGTGGGTCGTCCAGCCGTAGGAGGCGAGCCGGTTGGCGCTCACGACCGACAGCAGCACCGTCTCGAAGGTGTTGCCGGAGTCCAGGACGTAGAACGGCAGGACGGCGTTCGCGCTGCCGACCTCCGGTGGGTTGCTCGAGGTGGTGCCGATCTCCAGCCCGTAGTACGGCACGACCTTGATCGTGGGCGCCGGCTCGAGCGTGCCGGCGGTGGTGCCGTTCGCCAGCTCGAAGACGATCGCCACGCCCGGGTGGTTGGTGGCGGTGCCGTTCGGCACCGTGATCCGGACCTCGCCGGAGAAGCTCTGGCCGATCGCCAGGCTGACGTTGGAGAAGGTGAAGTTGAACCGCCAGGTGCTGGGCGAGCCGACAGGATGGACCTTGATCGGCACGTTGCCGGTGTTGCGGAAGGTCAGCGCGAACGACGCCGTCCCGCCCACCCCGACGGTCGCGTTGTCCGGCCCGACCACCGACGCCGTCACGTTAGCGGAGATCGGCACGCTCAGCGCCACGTTCTCGATCACGTTGCCGCTGCTGATGGCGAGGCTCCCGGTCGCCTGGGCGGTCCCCGCGACGCCGTTGAGCTTGCCGGCGCCCGTGGCGTTGTAGGTGTAGTTGCCGATCGGCAGCGCGAGGGTCACGGAGCTGCCCGTGCTCACGCCGGGGACGCGGACCAGGTCGCCGAAGGCGTCCCGGACGGAGAGGTTCGCGCTGGCGGCGGAGGTGTTGCTCGGGTTCGCGACGCTCAGGCGGAACGTCGCGCTCCAGCCGGCGAGCAGGGTGATGGTGATGTTCAGGCGGGCGGACGGCAGCGCCAGCAGCCGGCCGAAGCCGGCGAGCACCGCGCCGGAGGTCGACGCCGCGTAGCCGTAGTAGGCGCCCGGCAGCACCGTCGCCGAGAAGGTGCCGTTCGGCGCGGCGATCGTCGTGACGTTGGTGGACGGGTACGGCCCGACGAGCGTCAGCGTGCCCGCCACGGGGACGGTCGAGCCGCTGGGCACCAGCTGGCCCCGTAAGCTCACCGTCGCGACGGTGCCGCTCAGCGTCACCGAGCAGCTCGGGACGCTGGCGCTGATCGGGCAGACGGCGCCGAGGCCGGTCGTCCAGTCGACGAAGTAGGTGCCGTTCGGCCCGACCGTCGCGACCGTCAGGTTGGTGTAGACCCGGTAGGTCCCGGGCGGCAGCGACGCGTTGACCACGCCGTCCGTGGCCGTCTCCTGCAGGACCAGGCCGCCGCTAGTGACGAGCGTGACGGAGGCGTTGACGCTCAGGTTCGCGCCGGACGGTTTCTTGAGGGCGAACGTCGCGGCGACCCCCGCCTGGTTCAGCACGAGCCGGGGCAGCACCGTGCCGTTGGGGTACAGGGTGACCCGGC
The DNA here is from genome assembly GCA_030043255.1 of Thermoplasmata archaeon. GTDB lineage: Archaea > Thermoplasmatota > Thermoplasmata > Lutacidiplasmatales > UBA184 > Lutacidiplasma. The sequence continues at coordinate 3,231 of JASHYB010000168.1, forward strand.
TGATGTTGACGTAGTTGATGCCGTTGTACGAGGCGGAGACGGTCGCCGTGTAGTTCGTCGGGGTGGCGCGGAACGATTTGGTGAAGTTCGTGCCGTTGACGGTGACGTTGAGCAGCGGGGAGACGAGCGCGACGGTGACGTTCCCCGGTTTCAGGCCGGCGGGTAGCGTGAGCCGGCCCGAGGCGTTGATCTGCGGGACGACGATCAGCGTCAGGTTGGAGTTGGTCGCCCCCAGCGGCAGCGTCGTCGACAGGACGGAGCTCGGCAGGTAGATCTTCGCGCCGCCGTCCAGCACCGCGCGGGCCCCCACGCCGTAGGTCCCCGGGGGCAGCTGGAGCGCGAACGGCCCCTCGCCCGTCAGGGTGACGTTCTTGCCCCCGAGCGTCTGGGCGGTGAAGTTCACCGTCACCGTCGTGCCGCTGGGCAGACCGAGGACCTGCAGCGTCACGGCGATCGGGCGGACCTGCAGGCCGAAGGTGGTCAGGTTGGCGAGCGTCGGGCCGGAGATCCCGCAGGTCGTGTTCGGCGCGAAGCCGAGCGCCTGACCGGACAGGCAGTAGCCGCCGGAGCTGAGCGGCGCCTGCGCCGGCAGGACGAGCCAGACGCTCCCGGAGGCGCCGGTGACCTGGCGGAGCATCGGACCGTTGGTCCCGGCGGAGACCCCGATCGTCGCGTTCGGGGCGACGTAGGTATGGCCGCCGCCGAGCGGCGTGCCGACCGTCAGCTTCGCGACGATCGTCGGCCCCATCGGGACGGCGACCGTCACCGGGCCGCTCACGTTCGCGTTGACGATGCCCCCGGTGACCGTCGCGCCGCTGGTGGTGCCGCCGTAGAGGGCGAGGAAGCTGTAGCGGCCGGTGGGCAGCGCGAGCGTCGCGGTCCCTAACGTGCCGTTCGCCACGCCCCAGGCGAACGTCTGCGCCCCGCTGGCGCTGGAGGCGATCACCGCGAACGGGGCGGTCGACGAGACGTTGGCCACGCCGTTCACCTGCACGGTCTGCACCGGCTGCAGCGTGGCGATCAGCGCCGGGGTCGCGCTCGGGCCGCTCACGTTCACCGGCGCGGTCGCGATGTAGAGGTTGCCGTTCACGCGGGCCCGGGCCGTCATCGTGTAGAGGCCGACCGGCACGCCGATGCTCACCACCCCGGCGGCGTTCGTGGTGCCGAGCGTGGCGTTGGTCGCGGCCGCCAGCACCGCCGCGGTCCCGGAGTTCGTGGACCCGGCGAAGGAGACCAGCGGCGTCAGCGTAACGCTGGCGTTCGGCAGCAGATGGCCGCCCGCCTGCACCTGGACCTGCACGATCCCGCGCTCCTCCACGGTGAGGTTGGCGCTCGCCGTGCCCCCCGGCTTGGCGATCTCCACGAGGACGTGGTCGCTGGTCAGGTCCGGGTCCAGCCCGACGGCGGAGACGGTGTACGCCCCGGGCGCCACCGCCGGGAAGCTGAACGCCCCGGTCGCACTGGAGGTCGCGGAGGCGATGAGGCCGCTCGAGTTGGTCAGGCTCACGCTGGCGTCCGGATACGGTACCCCGCCGGCCTCGCTGACCGTGCCGTTCACCGAGCCGGGCGAGAGCCCCAGGTTGACGGTCGTGCCGGCGCCCGAGGTGAGGTTCCTCGACCCCTCCGAGTAGTTGCGGCCGCCGTAGAGGACCGTGAAGTTGTAGACCCCGGGGGGCACGCTGTTCAGGACGTAGGTCCCGCTCGGGTCGGTGACGGCGGAGATCGAGCCGACGCCGTACGGGTCGGTGAGCTGCACCGTCGCCCCGCGGACGGCCGGGTCGACCGAGGGGGTGTAGGTCGAGTTCTTGCTGACGTTCCAGTAGACGACCCCGGAGAGGCTGGTGTTGCCGACCGTGAAGGTCCGCACCATCGACGGGGCGTTCGGGTCGTAGCCGATCGCGTCCGGGACGTCGATCTTCACCGAGCGGATCAGGTTCGCGTCCGACTGGTTGAGCGCGTCGAAGGTCCCGGAGCTGATGTTCAGCGTGTCGTTGCCCGGCGGCAGCACGAGCGAGAACGAGCCGTTCGCGTTCGTGATGTTGGTCATGTGCGGGATCCCCCAGCCGTCGTAGACGGTGACGCGGACCCCCGGGACCGGCGCCCCGTCCGGGAGCGCCACCGTCCCGTAGAGGGTCTGGCCGGCGTAGTAGGTCAGGATCGACTCGCCGCCCTCGAAGTAGCGGATCGCGGACAGGTTGGCCGTCGCCTTGCCGGCCGCCTGCTGGGCGATCGCGTTCGCCTTGTTGGTCGCGACGAAGCAGGACGAGGAGGAGGAGGCGTTGACGACCCCCGGGCAGTAGTAGGCGGTCTCGTACTGTACCTCAAAGTGCTGCAGCATCCAGCCGGGCTCGATCGGGTCCCCCTCCGCCGCCCCGGTCAGCCCCGGGATCCCGCCGGACTGGCCGGCGTCGGTCCCGTTGTAGCCGATGTAGATGTGGTACAGCATGGTGTTGTAGAACGGGGCGGAATAGTTGATGTTGTACTCCGCCGCGGTGACGCCGGCCGGGAGCGGGCCCAGCGGGTAGGTCGTCCCGTCCGAGCCGAGGATGGTGACGTTGAAGAACGACGTCGGGATCCCCTCCGAGCTGATCACGCGGCCGGTCAGGTCGGCCGGCGCGTAGAAGATGCCCGTGTCCGAGCCGCTGAACGGGAACGTCCGGCTGTCGGTCATGGCGTAGCGGATCGACCAGCCGGTGTAGCTCTCGATGGTGTCGTAGATCCGCGAGACCCCGTTCAGGGTGAAGTGGTCGGCGAGATAGTACGACACGGCGAGGTACATCGCGTTGTCGTCGGTGATCGTGCTCGGGTCCACCGGCAGGTACTTGTCGGGGTTGGCGACCACCAGCTGGTAGTCCATCCCCTCGTCGTCCAGCAGCGTGTGCAGCTGGGTGACGTTCACCCCGTCCACGGTCAGCAGCTGGTTGAGCGCGGTCGGCAGCGTCGGGTTGTGCGTCGACTGGATGACCCCCTGCAGCAGGGTCGTCGCCAGGATCCCGATGGCGAGCGACTCGTTCTGCGACAGCAGGAACTGGCCGGCGGGATCGATCCCGTTCTGGAAGTTGTCGGCGACGCTCGGGTGCTCGCCCTGGTCGATCGTCTGGAACCCGTAGTCCCACCAGGCGATCAGCGCCGGACGATCCGGTTCGGGCACGCCGGTATCCTGCGTGGCGAGCCAGTTGTAGCCGGCGCTGTCGTACTGGTTCGGGGTGTCCATGCCGCTGCCGGCGGCCCCGAGGTAGTTGTCGGCGGGGGCCGAGCTGTTCAGCTTCAGCCAGGCCGGGATGGTGTCGTTGATCTGGGTCGCGAAGTTGTCCTTGGTGTTGGACGGGATGCCCGCGTCAATGGAGATCCAGATGTTCGGCAGCAGGATGCCGACCGCGAGCGCCAGCACGAGCACGTGGCGCGCCTTGAACGAGCGCCGGAACGCTCCTAGACTACCGGTCCGGTCGGTGAGCGAGGCGACCGCGCGGCGGAGCTGCGGGTAGCCGCCGACATCCAGCAGCCGATGGATCGCCTCCGCGGAGAGCAGCGCGAACGCCGGCGCCGCCACGAGGAAGAACTTCTCGGCGCTGATCGGCAGGTAGATCGAGATGACCGCGAAGATCAGGAAGGCGATCAGGTAGCGCTTGTACCGCTGGCGCACGAGCTGGTAGCCGAACAGCGCTAGCCCCGCGAACGCGAGGAAGAACGTGACGATCCCGTAGCCGACCACCAGCTGGTCGATCGACGGCGCTTGCGCCTCGGCGACGGTCGAGTAGATCAGGTTCTTGACGAAGTAGCCGTCCCCCGTGATCGCCGCGGTGAACAGCGTCGGGGCGAGGAACCGGAGCGCGAGCACGCCGACCCCGACGACGGCGAGCAGCGCCGGGATGGAGAACACCCAGGGGACGTCCCGGAGCAGCAGGAACGGCAGCAGCAGCAGCAGCGTGCCGAAGAACAGGATGATGGGCAGCTCGAGGAAGACCCGGATCTCGTGCTGGACGATGTAGTAGGGGGCCGCCATCGGGAAGGCGACCAGCCCGATGATCCACGTCGAGATGTACATCCCGAACGAATCGACGTGGCGGATGCGCTCGATGAGCATCGCGATGAGCGCCGTGAACGCGATGACGATGATCGCGTAGGTATAGCCCTGCCAGGAGAGGGCGAACGCCCCCAGCGCGACGCCGGTGAACACCGACCATTTCACCGCGCTGCGTTCCGTCACCAGGTAGTTGCGGATCCCGTTGACGAGCTGGCCGGGGCTCCGGTAGCTCTCCACGTAGCGCCGGTGGCCGACCGCCTTGACCGTGCGCAGGAACGCGTAGAGCACGACCAGCAGGAAGAACGTGTAGAACGACTGGTAGTCGGCGTAGCCGAACGTCGAGGTGTTGATGCTGGCGCTGAAGAACGGGTAGACGAGCGCGGCGATCAGCCCGTTGCGCTTGCTGCTGACCTCCCGACCCAGCAGGTAGATCGGGAAGACCTGCAGCGCGGCCCAGAGCGGCGCCTGGAGGTCGAGGAACCAGGCCCCGGCGTTGACGGCGTTCCCGCCGAAGAACGGGGCGAAGACGATCCCGAGGATCGCGTTCATCCAGTCGAACAGCGGCTCGCGCGGGTTGATCGACCCGATCGGGAACTTGAGCATCGGGTCGTAGATCAAGTTCGTGTGGGTCTGGATGATGTAGGTCATCACCCGGGAGTGGTAGTACGAGTCCGAGCCGCCGGCGTAGGTGTACAGGGCGCCGAACTGCTCGATGATCGGGTAGCTCCAGATCGTGCGCAGCGCGAACGCGATCCCGAACGCGAGGAGCAACAGGGCGAGCGTCCAGCCGTGGCGTCGCCACCACTCCACGGTGCGGGTTTCCATGCACGACCGGCTCCCCCGGGGGCCGGCGGCGCGCGAGACCGAGGACGGGTATATATGGACGCGCTCAGCGACAGGCGCCGGCGGGCCCGGACGGTGTCCGGAACCGCCCGGACCGGCCCGTTCAGGCCGCCGGGGGGCCCGGGGCCCGGAACCGGTAGAAGACCCGGTCGTCGCCCGTGCGGTAGACCTCGAGCGCGACGGAGTCGCCGACGCGCAGCTCCGTCCAGGGTCGTCCGACCACGCGCCCGAACAGCCGCAGCGCCAGGCCGTCCAGGTCGACCAGCCCGACGGCGAACGGCACCTCCGCCTCCATACCGAGCGGGGCCCCGCCCAGGACCGCGCTGAACGCGTACAGATGCCCGGTCTCGGGCAGGTCGACCCAGTCCAGCTCCCCCTGGTGGCACTTCGGGCACACCAGGCGGGGAGGCCAGGCCAGGGCCCCGTCCCTCGGGCAGCGGGTCGTCGAGAGCTTGCCCTCGCGCAGGCGGGCGAAGAAGCGGCCGAGCCGGGTCTCCCCCTCCGCTTCTCGCGGGAGGAAGTCGAGGAGCAGCGGGGTCGCCTCCGCCGGCGCGGCGGTCTCCGGAGCCGGGGTCGCCGCCGGGCCCTCCAGGACCGTCCGCGGACGCTTGGTCCTCGGGGCGCCGCTCATCCGGCCTCCCCCCGCTGGTAGACCATCACCGAGTGGACGTTGGCGCTGCCCGACAGGTTGTGCACGAGCGCCCAGCCCGGGTCCGGCACCTGCCGCGAGGACGGCACCTTGCTGGCGAACTGCTCGTAGACCTCGACGGCCTGGGCGATCCCGGTGGCCCCCAGCGGGTGGCCGCAGCCGAGCAGCCCGCCCCGGGTGTTCGTCGGCAGCCGGCCGCCGAGCTCGGCGTTCCCCTCGGCCGCCCAGCGGCCGCCGCCGCCCGGCGGGCAGAGCCCGAGCGACTCGTACTCGATCAGCTCGGAGATCGTGAAGCAGTCGTGGACCTCGGCGAAGTCGAGCGCGTCCAGGCCGATCCCGGCCCGGGCGAGCGCCTCGCGGGCGGTGTGCTTGAGCCCGGTCCACTCGGTGAGCGAGCCGGCGTTCGCGAGATTGTGGAAGTCGGAGTACTGGCTGGTGCCCCGGACCCAGGCGACCGGCCCCGCGAAGCGGCGCAGGTGCTCCTCGGAGGCAAGGACGACCGCCGCCGCGCCGTCGGTCATGGAGGAGCAGTCCCCGAGCCGCAGCGGCGGGGCGACCATCGGCAGGCCGAGCAGCTTCTCCCGCGAGAAGGTCTTGCGGTAGAACTGGGCGTGCGGGTTGGCGTTCGCGAACCGGTGGTTCTTCTCCGAGACGACGGCGAGCTGCTCGGGCGTGGTGCCGTACTCGAGCATGTGGCGCTGGGCGACCATCGCGAAGAACGGGGGCGCGGTCGCGCCGGACGGACCGTCCCAGGGACGGTCCATGACGCAGGCCATCGAGCTGTTCGCCTCGGCCATCGAGGGCAGGTTCATCTTCTCGACCCCGACCGCGACCGCGATGTCGGACAGGCCGGAGGCGATCGCGGCGTACGCCGAACGGATCGCCGACTGGCCGGAGGCGCAGGCCAGCTCGTTGCGCTGGAGCAGCCGGGTCGGACGGAGCCCCATCTGCTCGGCGGCGAGCGGGGCGACGTGGGACTGGAAGGCGAACCGCTCGGGCATCGCGGCGCCGACGAACAGCGAGTCGACCTCCTCGCTGCGCAGCGAGGGGACGGCCCGGAACAGCGCCTCGCCGACCTCCTGGGCGAGCTCCGGCCAGGTCAGCGGTCGGACCCCGAAGTCGGTGCAGGCCCCGCCGACGACGGCGACGGCGCGCCCGGTCATGCCGCCTCCTGGCGGATCGCCTCGGCGACCCGGTCGCCGGCCTCGCGGGTCGTGGCCGACCCGCCCTGGTCGTAGGTCCGCGCGCTCCGCGAGGCGAGGGTGCGGGCGACCGCCGCTTCGAGCCGGTCCGCCTGGTGCCCGAGGCGCCGGTCGTCGTGGCGGGCCGCGAGCCAGCGGAGCATCTGCTCCAGCGCGAGGAAGGTGGCGAACGGGTTGACCTGGTCCTTGCCGGCGTGCTTTGGCGAGCTGCCGTGCACCGGCTCGAACATCGCGTGCTCGGCGCCGACGTTGGCGCCGGAGGCGAACCCCATGCCGCCCTGCAGGACGGCGGCCAGGTCGGTGATGATGTCCCCCATCATGTTCGGGGCGACCGCGACGTTGTAGTGCTCGGGGTTGCGGACCAGCCACTGCGTGAAGGCGTCCACGTACGCGTAGTCCCGCTCGATCTCCGGGTATTCGGCGGCGCCGATCCGGTCGAAGGTCTCGCGGAAGAACCGGCAGCCCTCGAGCACGTTCGACTTGTCGACGCAGGTGACCCGGCGCACCCCGTCGGCGGGGGCGCCGCGCCCGCGGGCGCGCGCGAGGTCGAAGGCGAAGCGGACGATCCGCTCGGTGCCCTTGCGGGTGATCACGCGGGTATCGATCGCCACCTCCGTCTGGCCGCCCCGACGCAGGCGGCCCCGGGCCGGGGTGTACATGTCCTCGGTGTTCTCGCGCACGATCACCAGGTCGACGTTCTTCGGCTCCCAGACCTCCCGGAAGCCGCCGCTGATCCGGTGCGTCACGCCGGGGTAGAGCTTGCAGGGCCGCACGTTGGCGAACAGGTCGAGCCCCTCGCGCAGGCCGAGCACCAGCGCCCGCCCCGCGAGGTCGCCGTTCGGTAGCGTCGCGCCCGGCCAGCCGACCGCCCCGACGACGATCGCGTCGGCCGATCGCGCCGCCGCCTCCGCCTCGGGCTCCCACTCCCGCCCGCGGGCCAGGTAGTACTGGCCGCCGCCCGGGTACTCGGTCACGCGCCAGGGGGCCGGGCCGCCTTCGCCGAGCGCCGCGAGGACCTTCAGGCCCTCCCGGATCACCTCGGGACCGGTCCCGTCCCCGGCGAAGACGGCGACGGCGTAGCCGGCGTCCTTCATCGGGCCGCCGGTCCGGGCGCGGTCGCGCGGGCGGCCAGCTCCCTGCGCACCTTCTCGACCAGGCCGCCGGCCTCGAGGAGCTCCAGCAGGTGGCGGGGGATCGGCGGGAACGGGACGGAGGCCCCGGTGGTCAGGTTCGTCACCCGGCCGTGCTCGAGGTCGACGCGGCCGACCTCACCGGTCGCGAAGATCGCCCGCACCCCGGGCGCCTCGATCGCCGGGATGCCGAGGTTGATCGCGTTGCGGAAGAAGATCCGGGCGAACGAGTCGGCGACGACCGCCCCGACGCCGATCGCCCGCATCGCCTGGGG
>JASHYB010000169.1 GCA_030043255.1 Thermoplasmata archaeon
CAAGTAACGGCCGCGTCTGGCTCGTCCCGGACGCGCTGCGAGCCACCCTCGCCGAGCGGTACGGCCCGGTCTACGCCGGGGAGGAGGCGGACCGGCGCATCCGCGCCCTGCGGGTCTTCGGCGCCTGCGGCGACCGGGTCGTGGGGCGCGCGCTCGAGCTCGGCCACCTGCCGCTGGTCGGGATCGTGGACTACAAGACCCGCCGCGACGAGCCGGTGCCCCGCGACAGCTTCCGCGCGCTAGGATCCCGCCGCACCGTGCGGGTCGTGAACCCCGCGGGCCAGTTCACCGAGGCACTCCGCACCGCCGTGCGGGAGTTGGTGGAGCACGGCGGCGGACTGCTCGAGGTCGACGGGGAGGAGGACCTCGGCTCGCTCGCGCTCGTCGAGACGCTCCCGCTCGGGGCGACCGTTATATACGGCATCCCGGGTGAGGGGGTCTCCTTCGTCCTCGTCGACGACGTGGCGAAGGCTCACGTCCACGACCTCGTCGCCCAGATGGAGCTGCGCAGGAACGGTAATGGAGATTAAGATCGTCGAGGAGCGGACCAACCCGCTCCTCAAGCGGCGTGAGCTGCGCTTCGAGGTCGCGCACGCGACCGCGGCGACGCCGACGCGCGACACGGTGCGCACCGAGCTCGCCAAAGAGGTCCACGCCGCCAAGGACCGGGTGATCATCGAGCGCCTGCGCCCGCGCTTCGGCACGGCGGTCACGCGCGGCGAAGCGAACGTCTACGAGAGCGCGGACGCCGCGAAGTCGATCACCCGCGAGCACATCCTCGTGCGCAACGGGCTGAAGGAGAAGGCCGCCAAGGGCCCCGCCGCCGCGGCGGAGGCCGCCGCGCCGGCACCGGCCGCGGCTCCCGCCGCGCCGGAGGCCAAGTCCGAGCCCGCCGCCCCGAAGGAACCCGCCGCCGAGGCCAAGCCCGAGCCGTCCGCCCCGAAGGAGCCGGCCGCCAAGGCGAACGCCCCCGCGGAAGCCCCGAAGAAGGGGAAGGCCGCGGCCAAGAAGGAGTGAGCCGACGTGGCCAAGGCGCGGGTCGGTCTGTACGACACCAGCGGCGAGGCGCTCAAGCGCACGCACCTGACCTGCCCGAAGTGCGGTCCCGGTACGTTCCTGGCGGAGCACGGCGACCGCCGCTCCTGCGGTCGCTGCGGCTACTCCGAGTCGAAGTCCCCCCCGGCCCCGAAGGTCAAGGCCGCGAAGGCCTGAGCGCGAGCGCCCGACTCATCTGCTGCCTCCGTCTGGGAGGGGTCGATGCCGTACGCTGGGGACCGGGCCGCACGGTTGTTCTACGACGAAACCTGCGGACCCTGCCGACTGCTCGCCCGGGCGTCCGAGGGGCTCAGCCGCCAGAAGCTGGTCGCGACGTCGCTCTCCGGAGCTTCCGCCGACGACCGACTGGCGGACCTGGACCCTGAGAGCCGCTACGCCTTCGCCCACCTCGACTCCGGGTCCCAGCTGCGGACCGGAGAAGCGATCACCGCTCCGCTCGTCGGGTTGACGTTGGGCCCGACCTGGGAACGCGTGGTGCGGGGCGTGCCGCCCGTCGACCGGAGCTTGCGTCGCCTCTACCTGTGGCTCTGGGACTATCGGCGCACCCGCGGTTGCGCCGCGCGGCGTCTCGGCTGACGGCCGTTCCCCTTGGGGGCAGCGCCGTCGCGTCTCCTTGGCGAGGGAAGGGCCTGTCTCGAGGATGCGCGACCCTGCCTCCGCCCGCCACCGTGCTGCGAGGTCGTCGCGTCCGGCGGGAGAGCGGGGGGAGATTGCCGTCCCAAAGAGTACAGGGGGAGGCGTCTCGCTCCCGCGGCCTGAGACCGGGCCCGCCGTACGGTATCGGCCGTTTCGAGAGGGCCCACAGCTAGCATCACGCCTCCGGAGGAGTCAGGTTTCCGGGAGGTCGGGGCCCGGGTTCCACTGCGGTCCGACGCTCCTTCACGAGGGAGAAGCGTGAGGGACGGGCAGTTCGCGCAGCCGGTCGTACGTGTCCGAGGTTCGCAGCTCGATGAACCAAACCTCGACCGTGGTGCCATCGTAGTGGTAGATGAGTCGGTGTCGCTTCGCTGCCAGCCGCCAGTATCCCGGATATCCGTCGATCCGGCACACATCTAGGCCGCGAGCGGGGTGCCGCGGATCGCGAAGGATCGCTTCCAGGTCCTTGATAATCAGCAGACGAATCCGGTGGTCGAGTTCGGCCAGCTCCCGCGCCGCCGTGTGGACGTAGCGAAGGTGGGCCTTCACGGCGGCGGAAGCCCCAGCGTACGGTAGAGGTCCTCGGCCGTGACACGAGGCTCCTTCTTCCGACGTCGGAGCTCAGCCGCCATCCTGGGGGTCAGTCTACCACGGTCCAGAAGGTCGCGATCCTCCTGGTTCATGTAAAAGCGGAGAGGGCGCCCCTTGGGCACGGAATCCAGGAGAAAGTCGTCCCACGTTTCCCCTCCCTTCTTGAACTCCTGGAGGACCCGCAGCGTGGACGTGTGGACGGTGATCGTGGTCGTGGGGTTGCTAGAGGACATCAAGTGGAGCAATTGTCACAATGGATTTAAGGGCTATCCCGGCGCTCGTCTCGCGAGACGGCCCCTGGTGCCCGGA
>JASHYB010000170.1 GCA_030043255.1 Thermoplasmata archaeon
AGGTGCTCGCGCGACTTCAGCCGCCCGATGCGCCGGACCAGCTCGAGGCGGTGGACCGCCTCCTGCAGGATCCGCGCGTCGGTCCGGGCGACCTCGGCGCGCAGCTCCGCGAGGTCCGGGGCCGGCACGCGCTCGCGAGCCGGGCCGGCTATATCAGCCTCGGGCGTTCGGGCGCCCTAGGGCGCCCGCCGCCGGCGTCCGCCGCTGAGCGGCTTGCCGTTCAGCTCCTTCACGTAGCGCAGGATCCGGACCCCCATGCGGGTGACCTCCTGGCCGCGGTCGGTCAGGGCGTACTCCGGCCGAGGGGGTCGCGACGGGATGATGGTGCGCTCCACCAGGCCGTGTCCCTCCAGCAGCTTCAGCTTCGCCGAGAGGACCCGCGGGGAGATCCCGTCCAGGAGCCGCCGCAGCTCGCCGAAGCTGGCGCGGCGCCGGGGGTGCAGCGCCTCCAGGATCTCGACCGACCACTTGCCGAAGGCGTTGCGGACGATGCGGACGTTCGGCTCCGCCTGCAGCGACGCGAGGTTGCCGTCAAAGGCGGTCAGCGTCTCGATCGACCGCACGAACTGGCCGGCGCGGTCGCCGAAGCGGCGGAACCGCACGTCCAGCGAGGGCGGCCCGCGGGGTCGGCGGTTCCGGGGCGCTGCGTTGAGCTGCGTTGCTGCAGGGTTCGACGACATCGGCTATCGTACCGTCCGTTCGGCCAGCCCCTCCCAGCCCCCGAGCGAGTTAATATCATCGAAACGCCCCCTGACGTATAATCCTCACGGCGCGCGGGCGGCGAACAGCTCTTGAGCCCTTCGCCGCGGCGCGCCCGTCGGCCCGAAACCTAGGGGCCGTCCGGCGCGACGCGGCGGCTGGCCCGCCCGTCGACCAAGTCGGAGAGCCGGAAGTACGCCTCCGGCGGGAGCTGCTCCGGCCGCAGGCGCTCCCAGCCGTCCGGCCAGCCCGCCGCCCGCGCCAGCTCGGCGGCCTCCTCGCGTCCGTTCGCCAGCTGCGGCAGCAGGTTCGCGAGCTGCTTGCGCCGGGAGGCGAACAGGCGTCGCACCACCCCTTCGAGCCGATCCACCGACCGCACCGGGAGCGCCCCCGCCCGCGCCGTGTGGGCCCAGAGGCGGCTGGCGACGCGGGGGACCGGGAAGAACGCCGACGGCCCGACCTCCCGCAGCAGCTCCGGGGCGCCGTAGAGGTGCGCCACGATCGACGGGCGGCCGTAGGCGCGACCGCCGGGGCCGGCGGCGAACCGCTCGGCGACCTCCTTCTGCAGGAGCACGGCGATCCTCGGCACCCGCTGGCGGAGCAGCTCTAGGACGATCGCGGTGCCGCTGGAGTACGGCAGGCTGCCGACGACCGTGCTCCCGGAAGGCACCTCGAAGCCCCGGGCGTCCTCGCACCGGACCCGGACCGCGCGCCCGAAGGTGCGCCGGAGGTGGCCGGCGAGGTGGGGATCCCGCTCGATCACCGTGAGGTGCCGGACGCCGCGCTCGAGCAGGGCCCGGGTCACGATGCCGAGCCCGCCCCCGACCTCGACGACCGGTCGACCGCTGGTCGGTTCGGCGAGCGCGGCGAGGGCGTCGGCCACGTAGCGGTCGGTCAGGAACGACTGGCCGAGGGAACGGCGCGGGCGCAGCCCGAGCGCGTCCAGCGCCCGCTGGACGTCGGCGGGCCGGTCCGGGACCTCCGGTAGGCCGGTCCGTCGGCTAGCGGGCGACGAAGAGGCGGTACTTGTCGTCGACACCGCTCAGCTCCTGTTCGATGCGGGCGACGATCAGCCGTTCCGGGTTCTTCAGGCCGAGCCGCTGCTCGATCTCGCCGAAGCTGGCGAACGGGGCGCGCTTGCGGGCCTCGACGATCTGCTGCATCGTCTTCTTGCCGATCCCGGGGAGGAGCTCCAGCAGGTGGAACCGTCGCGACACCGCCGGCGCCTCGTTGAAGAACCGCAGGTACCGCTCCGGGTTCTCCCGGACGATCGCCTCCAGCGCCCCGGCGAGCTCGGCCCGGGCGCTGACGGTCAGCTCCTCGTAGCCGAGCCGGCGGCGGACGTGGTCGATCGGCGGAGCGACCCCCGCCTGCGGCAGGAGGGAGATCCGCTGGCCGGCGGCGAGCGACGCGGCGGACCGGGGGACCAGCTCGAAGAGCTTCAGCTCGTCGTCGCCGATCGCCAGCGCGAGCGGCTCGCGGTGGAAGCCGTGCTCGGTCTGCCGGCCGTTCGGCAGGACGTCGAGGATGTGCGCGTACTGCTCCACGGGAGCTCCCGGCTCATCGGTGCTGCGCGGTCAGCTCGAGGAGCTTGGCAATCTGCTCCTCGTCGAGCACGACCCGTTCCTTGGAGAAGAGCAGGCGGATCTCTTCGGGGTACTGCGGCAGCGCGTCCGCGATCTTGGTCGCCAGCCCCGCGTCGACGAACGGGAGCGCCCGCAGCTCGACGACCAGCTTCTCGGCGTCCTCCGCCTCCAGCTTCGCGAACCCCTCGGCGTGGGCGAGCGCGAGCGCCGCCTCCCGCGGGAGGGTCCGGCGGCTCGCCTCCTCGGTGAGCAGCTGCTTCACCCGGGCCAGCGGGACCGGCTCAGCCATCGGTCCGGCTCCCCGTCGGGGCGAGGTGGATCGGCAGGCTGATCAGCTCCTTGCGCTTGCCGCCGTCCAGGAACTCGAGGCGATAGGCCCGGCCCACCCGGCCGAGCACCGTGCAGGTGCGGCCCTGGTAGCGCGGGTGCGGCTGGCCCCGGGGGCTCGACGGCTCGAGGCGGACGATCACCTTCTCGCCGACCTCGAACTCCCGGTAGAAGCGGCTGACCGGCGGCAGCCCGCGCTCGCGGACCTCCTTGGTGAAGGTCCCGCGGGAACGGGAGCGGAACCCCTTCGAGCTCTTGACCATCTAGCCGACCTCCGCGTCGTGGACCTCTAGCACGTCCAGGAAGCCGACCTTGAGCGGGACGCCGACGAGCGACGCGAGGCTCGGTTCCGTACGCCCTCCATCGCCTTCCACCCACTCCTTGACGTACGTTCCGGCTTCCGTCCTCAGCTCGACCGTGAACCGCCCCTCGGCCCCCTCGACGAGGCGGGCGTCGACGATCCGACGCGCGCGGACGCGGTCGGACCGCCGATGCGCCACCCGCGCGGGCGTGCGCTGGGCGATCGTGCGGCCGACCGCGACCGAGAGCGCCTCCTTAACCTTTCCGAGCGGGACTTTCCCCTCGACGCCGACCCGGTAGCTCTTCTCCGGGGAGGCCTCCTTGACCCGGAGCACGTCCGCCGCCTCCGCCGGGACCATCCCCTCGACCTCGACGCGGCCGGCGGCCTCCGGGCCCAGGTCGGCGGCGAGCGCGGCGACGTCGATCGTCCGGCGCTTCGGGCGCAGCAGCTCGAGCACGAACGGCCGGCCCCGGCCCAGCATCCTCGCGTCGATGTCCTCGCGGCCCATCCCGTGGAACCGGGTCCCCTCCGCCTGGCTCGCGGCGACGAACGGGGCGGCGATCAGCTCCTCGACGCTCGTCGGGTAGGTCCGGCCCGTGCCCTGGCAGTGGACGCACCCCCGCCCCTGGCAGCGCCGGCACGGCCAGCGCGTCTGCGGCAGGGTCCGGTCCAGCTTGCGGTAGCGTCCCCGTACGTACAGCGGGCTCACCGTCACCTCGACGCGGCCGACCGCCAGGTCGGCGAGGAGGACGAGGTCGGGCCGGTCCGGTCCGCCGGAGCCCCCGGTCCGGGCCTCGAGGAGCTTGCCCAGCTCCCGGTTGAACGCCGCCCGGGCGCTCTCGCCCCAGGCGCTCCCGAGCTCGGCCCAGAGCCCCTCCTCGGCGGCGAGCCGCTCCGGCTCCCAGCGGGAGCCGCAGGTGAAGCGGTGCCACTCGTACGGCGCGGCCGCCCGCTCCGCCCGCTCCGCCCAGAGCCCGAGCCGGCCGAAGATCCCGCCGCAGACCGGGCAGGCGTCGCCCGCCTCGGGCAGCGCTGTGGCAAGTCCGGCGGCGAGCCGCTCCGCCCGCTCCGGGTTGGAGAGCCCGTGCCCCCACCGGCCCAGCAGGCGTCCGAAGCATTCCGGGCACAGCCCGCGGCCCCGCGCGCGACGGGCGACGGCGAGCTGCTCCTCCCCGAGCTCGAAGGTCGGCGGCCCCGTCACGGGGCTCGCGACCCGGTTCCCCTCTTAAGGGCCGTCGGCCGCGACGTGCCGGAGGAGGGCGAACGTTTTGCGCGTCGTCTCCCTCTCGGTCCGATGGCGTCCATCACCGAGGCGGAGCTGACCCGCGCGCTCGAGCGGACGCTGGTGGCGCGGGGCAAGATGGCCCCCGGCGAGGCCCGCCCGACGGCCCGGATGATCCTCGGCTACTTCGGCGCGGACGACTCGGTGCTCGACAACAAGCTCTCCAGCGACGACCGGGACCGGTTCTACGCCCTCGAGGAGGAGGGGCTGCTGACCAGCGAGGAGGAGGACGCGACCGTCTCCCGCGGGAAGACCTGGAGGATCCACTACTGGCTGATGAAGAAGGACCGGATCCGCGGCGTCGGGAGCGCGGACGACGCCCCGGACCCCGAGGACGCCGGCTCGGTCTACGGCGGCATCGGCGAGTCCGACTGGCGCCGGACCGACGCCGGGCACCCGTAGCCGGAGCTCACCGGCGCGGGGCCGGCGGCCGCGCCGTCGACGCGGCCGGGGTCGGCGCGGCCAGCGCCGGATAGTCGGCGGCCTGGGTGACCGCCCGCACGTGCTCGATCGCCGTGACGGCGAACAGGATCGCCGCCATCAGCCCGACGAACGCGCCGACGACCGCCGCGACGCCGGTCACCCCGAGCACGGCGAGCAGCACGGTGACCGAGGCGAGCACGTTGAACGTCGCGTGCATGCCGACCGCGAGCAGGTAGTAGCCGCCGCTCTTCGGGCCCGGGACCCCGAACTTCGTGCGGGCGTAGCCGTAGCCGAACATGCCGGTCGAGCTGCCGTGCAGGAGGACGCTGGAGACGCTCCGCAGCAGGATGAGCGCGATCCCGGCGACGAGGCCGCCGACGAGGTAGGCCCCGACGCCGTACAGGAACGTCTCGAAGAAGCCGAAGCCGAGGCCGACCGAGGCGCCGATCACCGGCCCGTCGGCGAGCCGGTTGATCGACGCGCGGCGGGCGTACACCCCGGAGGCCTTCAGCGCCTCCTCGATGAACGGGGCGATGACCAGCACCAGGAAGAACTCGCCCGCGGTCGAGTTGCCGTTCAGGAAGATGAACTCCGGGCCCGGGTAGCGCTGGCTGACCGCGGTGCCGAGCGCGACCAGCACCAGCTCCAGGATCCCCGCGACGATCGTCGCGAAGAGCGCGCCGTAGAGGAACCCCCAGAACAGCGTCCCCCAGTTCTCCGTCCGGCTCCGTTCCCCCTGGCGCACCCAGGCGAGGTACAGGAGCGCCGGGGTGAGCGAGACCAGGACCAGCAGGAGGAGGTCGGTCAGCGCGGCCGTCGCGCTCACGGGCTCCGGCCCTCCCGGCTCGGGTAGACGTAGAACCCCTCACCGGTCTTGCGCCCCAGCTTGCCGGCGGCGACCATCTTACGGAGGATCGGGGCGGCGCGGTAGCGCTCCTCCTTCAGCCCGTCCGCGAGGATGTCCAGGATAGCGACCGTCGTGTCGATCCCGACCAGGTCGACGAGCTCGAGCGGGCCCATCGGGTGGTGGAAGCCGAGCCGGTAGGCGGCGTCCAGGTCGTCGCGGCTGGCGACGCCGGCCTCCAGCATCCGGGCCGCCTCGTTGAC
>JASHYB010000171.1 GCA_030043255.1 Thermoplasmata archaeon
GCGGCCAGGGACCGAGCGTGTACCCGGAGTTCGCGGAGTTCCTGGTCCGGGAAGGGATCGACTCGATCTCCCTGAACGCCGACACGGTCGTGGCGACCTCCCGCACCATCGCGGCGATCGAGCAGCGGATGAAGCTCGACAGCCTGCGCGGGAACTAGGCCGCGGAGGGCGTGCGGAGCCCCCGCACGCCACCCGCGTCGGCAGGGGTTACTACGTTGTCTGCGGCGGCGGGACCCTAACGTATATACGGCGGTAGCCGCCTCTTTTGCCAACGTGCGTACGCTTCGCTGGCGGCACTCGCGCCGCCCCCAGCGCGTGGGGGTCGCCCCGGTCATCGCGACGGTGCTGCTCGTCCTGATCACCGTCGTGCTGATGGCGCTGATCTACGAGATCCGCTTTCCGATCCCCAACACCCCTCCGACGATCACCTGGACCTCGTCGAACAACGAGAAGTTCCCGGTCTGGGGGGACCCGACCGACTGCTACCCGAACCTGCCGTACGGCTGGAGCTACTATCTCGCCAACGGCACGGGCAACGCCACCGACCAGGACCGCTGGAACACCTACATGGACGCCTGGAACACCCAGTGCGACAACGACGACACCGACAAGGACAACGGGACCTACAACCTGATGGACACCGCCCGGGTGGTGATCACCAGCGTCTCGCAGACGATCCCGCTCTCCGGGCTCGAGTTCCAGTTCATTTGCGTCAATACGACCCCCACCTACGAGAAGACCTACCTCGTGGACGGGCTGCTGTCCGACATGGAGTGGGTCCCCGGAGGCTCGCAGAACCTCTCCTCGAACGCCCCGACGCTCGGCACCTGCGCCTCCTACGACCCGCGCGGGAGCGGCTCGAACAGCGTCTACTACAACCGCCTCGGCTTCTTCGACCCGCTGAACGAGGGGATCCAGGTGCTGACCCCGGGGATGACCCTGGTCATCTACGTCCACACCCCCGACTCGATCTACGAGGCCCCGAACGACATCTACACCGAGGACTGCAATCCCCCGTCAACCGCCGGGTGCACCTGGAACCAGCCGGACTCGGACGACTACCACGGCGCCCCGCTCTGGTGCTTCACCGTCCCCGGGTCCTGCCAGATCCAGCTCATCGATACTCTGTGGACCAGTCCGGTCGTCGTGATGTCGGTGCCGGTCTACATGCTGTAGGAGCCGATGTCCGTCGCCCCCGGCCTCCCCAGTCCCGCGCTCGCCCGACGGCGGAGGCGGCGCTCCTTGTTCTTGTGGGCGGCCGTCGGCTGCGTCGCGGCGGTCCTCATCGAGGTCGCCTTGTTCACCAACGGCTTCGGCCTGGTCCGGTCCGCCGCGACCGGCGGGGGGACCCCCTCCCCCGGCCCGAACCCGAACCCGTACGCCGTCAACGTCACGTCGGTCACGGCGGCGCTCGTCTTCAACGGCAAGGGAACCAATCCGTTCCCGTTCCTGGTCGGCGGCGAGCTCTGCAGCCGCTGTCCGCAGGCGCCCCAGGCGAACGCGAACTACTCTAGCGAGGGCGCGGTCCTCCTCGTCTACTTCAACGTCACCAACTCGGGGGAGAACTGGACGACCCTCGGGAACTTCACCCTCACGACCTCCGGGCCCAATCCGAGCCTGTTCACCCTGAACTCGATGCAGGTGGGGCCCGCCTACGGGGAACCGACCCCCCAGATCGGCTTCACGCCCGGCCAGACGGACGGGCTGCTGGCGTTCATCAGTGTGGGCAACCTGACGTCGAACGGCGGGGTCGGCTACGCCCTGACCCTGCACATGACCTGCCCGTAGGTACCGACCTCCGCGGGCCGCTCCGTCGCGGGTCCCGCGCGGGGACCTACCGCGGAGGCCTCCAGCGAGGGGGTCCGGGGGGTCCCGGAGCGGGGAGGGCGAGCTCCGCGCTCCGGGGCAGTTCGTACTCGACGAAGGTGCGAGCCGGGGAGAATCCGAGCCGCTGCAGGCGTGCCTGCAGGCGAGCGGAATCGGCCAGGATGGCGTGGCCGGCGTCCGGTCCGGCCACCCGAGTGCCCACTGCGTGGGCGACGAGCGCGGAGGCGGCCCCTCGGCCCCGGGCGCTCGGACGCGTCGCCACGAAGTGGATCCCGGCCGCCGAGCGGTAGCGGTAGACGATCGCGGCGGCGACCGCCTCGCCGTCGATCGAGCCGAGCAGCGGGACCAGGCGCTCGTGCGGGTTCGGATGGTGCCAGGCGACATCCAGCGCCGCCGCGAGCTCCGGCCGTTCCCGTTCGTCGGTCCAGAACGAGGCGACCCGGTCCAGCTCCCCCGACCGGGCCGGGGCAACCGTCACGCCGTCGGCGAAGCGCTCCGGCGCGGAGCCGTTCTCGAGGAGGAGTACGAGCGGCGCCGCCCGCGGGACAAAGCCGAAGCGTCGGAGCCCTCGGTCGAGATGGGCCGCCGCCGGCGCCGGGACCCGGAACGTCGGCCGCAACGCCCGCTGGAAGTAGTGGTCGAGCGCGCGCTCGAAGAACGCGGTCTGCCGCTCGCGTCCGACCCCGACCTCCTGGACGAAGTTGAACCGTGGGGCGGGGAGCTTCTCGTGGGTCACCAGCGTGGCGCCGGCGACCTCGAGGGCGAACCCTCCGAGGGTCAGCACGAACTGCCGCTCCGCCTCGAGCGCCGCCTCCGCCCGGAGCTCGGCGATCCCGTCCCCCACGCCCGGGGGAGTCCGACGGAGGATACGAAGGGGACGTTCGACCGGGGCCTAGCTCTCCGCGGGCCGGCCGGTCCGCAGCGTCCGCAGGGCCCCCGCCCAGCGGACCAGCTGGTCGAGCATGGCGCCGACCGCCTTCTCGCGCGCCGGATCGGGTCGGAGCACCGAATAGTTCTCGAAGTCCGTGGCGAGATAG
>JASHYB010000172.1 GCA_030043255.1 Thermoplasmata archaeon
CAGCCGTGGAGAGCGCGGCAGGGTCCGAGGGCGCCCGGGAAGTGCCCCGGGAGAAGGATATGGGGGCGGGCGTCGATGTTCCCTGTCGTGTCGCCCGAAGGGGAGGGCGCGAGTACGCGCGGGCAGACGCTCATCCGTCTCCTGCGGGACGGTCCGATCTCCTACGGTCAACTGGTCCGGCTGGCCCAGGACGCCGGTATCTCCCGGGCGACGACCTCGCGGTACCTGGCCGAGCTCAAGGAAGCGGGCGTCGTCCTCGACCTGGGAGCTTCGGGGTACGGGCTGGCCCCCGGCTTCACGCCCCCCTCCTGGGGGGTCATGGAGATTGCCTACTGCGAATGGTTCGACGCGATCCAGCCGGACGGCTCCTCGTTCGTCCAGATCGGGTCCCGCTTCCGTCTGCTCTGGGGCGAGCTCCAGAGCTTGCCTCTCCGTCTCTTCCCGCTCAAGACCCCCTCGAAGTCCGACATCCACTGCCGCGGGTCGCGGAGCCCGTACGTCCGCCGCGTGGCGACCGACCGGGATTTCCCGGGGTGCCAGATCGTCGACATCGCGTTCGGGGACCCCGATCCGGGCGTCGGCCACCCCCAGGAGCTCTTCGTCGACTACGTCGCCAGTATCCCGAGCCATCGGATGTACCGGCACCAGTATCTCGGCGAGTTCTTCGAGCAGCACGACCCCGACGACGGCTGGGAGAGCGCCCGTCTCACGGTGCTGGGGCAGGCGTTCCCCGGCATGCGTCGCGTCCTTGCACCCCAGGCCGCGCTCAGGGTCCAGGTGGTGCTACCGAAGAGTTTCCCCGCCCGAAGTGTGAACGGGGTCTCCTGGCCCTACCCGAGCAGCGAGCCGGACCGCAAGGCAGGAACGCGGCCGGGGACCGACCCTTCGGGGTTGACGCGAAGGAAGAACGTCCTCACCTGGACGATCACCCGACCGCAGCTCGACCGGGTCTACACCCTGCGGTGGCTTCCGCCACGACGCCCGGACTACGTCCGGTGGTTCCGAACGATCTCGGCGGGCGGGGCACGGTCGGCGAAAGCGTAGCGCAGTCTCACCAAGGGTGAGACAACACGAGTATCCTCCCCCGGTGTCTGCGCCCCGACCGGGTGCGGGGCGATGGTGGGCAAGGGTACTCGCTCGTCGAAGCGCGTGGTCGGTAAGGGGCAGCGCGAGCGGAGCGGTCGGTCGCCGCCGACCGGATCCCCGGTGGGTCGCCGTGGTCGGTCGGCGGCCCGCAGGTCGGCTCGCGCGGGGCGAGCGGGGAACGGAGGCATCCTATGATCGAGGCCCGGCGAGGGCTCCCGGTTTTGGCCCTCACGCTGCTGATTGCGGCGATCCTGCTGCTCAGCCCGCTCCTGCCGAGCGCTACGGCGGGCACAACGTCGTCGGCGCCGATCGGCGCGGCCCCGCCGGGTTCCGCCAGCCTCTCGGACAGCTGGTCTCTCGCACAGCTTCAGGCGTCCGCGCCGGCGGTCGTGCCGTACGCCGAGCCGGGCCTGTCGGTGTCGGGTTCGTCCTACCTGGGACCCGCCGATCTGGTCTCCCCGTCCGATCCGGGCGGAACGACCGAGGTCGTCCTCACGCTCGCCCTATCCAATCAGAGCGCTCTCAGTTCCCTGCTGGGCCAGCTCGAGAGCCCCACCTCGCCCGACTATCGCCACTACCTCACCTCGAGCCAGTTCGACGCCGCGTTCGGGGGCGCCCCGGGGGCCTACAGCTCGCTCGTCCCGTACCTCCGCTCGTTCGGCGTGAGCCAGCTCGTGACGCATCCGGACCGGATCACGGTCACCTTCCAGGCGACGCCGACCCAGGTGAGCCAGATCTTCCATACGTCCCTCGGCTCGTACCGGGACGCTCAGGGTCAACCGTACTACGCGCCGCTCGCGGCACCGGAGCTGCCGGCCCCCCTCGCGCCGTACGTCGTCGGCGTCTCGGGCCTGAGCGACTACTCTCAGTACCAGCTCACCACCGACGTCCAGCTCCACGCTCCCTCGGGGGGAGGCGTGTCGGCCTCGGGGGCCGACACGACGACGTCGGTCCGAGCCCACCCCGCCGAAGGCTCCGGCGTGGCTCCGGGGGCGGCGGGCAATCCGTTCAACTCCACGACCGTCGACGGGCTGACCTACGATCAGCCCCCGATCATCGATTCGCAGAACAGCCCCAGTGTGTGCCCGACGTACTGCGGAGAGTTCCTGGACGGGGCGGACCTCCAGGTGGCCTACAACGAGACCCCGTTGTTCGAAAAGTACGGCTATCCTACGGGGGTGGACATCGCGACCCTGCTGTGGTCGGACCCGCTGGCCTCCTTCGGCTCGGGGGACTACAGTCCGGGGTGCTCGCAGTTCACGCAGGGCGACTACGCCTGGGACTTCTACGCCCCGGACGTCTCCTCGTACTGGAACTACACCCTCCCGGCGGGCGAGCCGATGCCCACCGCGATCTCGATGCCGCTCGTGGGCTCGGGCACGTACGCCTGGACCAACGGCTCGCAGGGGTACTCGTCGTCGTGCGACGCGGACGGCGTCGAGGCCGAGAACGCGCTCGACGTCGAGCTGGAGGGATCCCTCGCCCCCGGCGCGCACATCTACCAGGTGTTCGGCCAGGGCGGGTCGGCGGCGACCGTCACGGCTGCGCTGGCCGACATCCTCAGCCCGTCGTACTCCGAGTTCGACAACATCTCGGGCACGGACACCGCGGCCGACATCGCGGGGCTGAACAACGTGAGCGTGATCGCGAACTCCTGGTCCTCCCTGGCCGGGGCGTGGAACACGTCGACCCTGAACGACTGGAAGGAGTATCTCGAGGAAGCCTCCGCGAAGGGGGTCTCGGTGCTCGCGGCCTCGGGCGACTACGGGCTGTACAACCTTCCGCTGCTGCCCCAGGGGTTCGCCTGGGACACCTACGGCGTGACCTCCGTGGGCGGAACCACCCTGGTGGTCAACCAGACGACCCTTCTTCGCACGCCCGACCATAACGCGACCCCCGCCGCGCCCTACTACGGCATCGGGGGGGGCGAGATCTACTGGAACGAGAGCGACGGGGGGTACATGAGCGCCGGCTGGTCGTACGCGCCGGATTTCATGAACAACTCCTCGGACGTCCAGGCGATCGTGTGCCAGGGCGAGGGCTGCAACAACGAGCGCCCGTACCCGGACATCGCGGCGATCGCGAACGACACGCTCATCGACGTGGACGTGGGGGCCGTGTCCTACAACATCACCTGCTTCGTGACCTCCAGTTGCGGGGTGATCTCGCCCAACCGGCCCGACCTTACGGCCGGCGAGGCGTACTTCGCCGGGACCAGCGTCGCGACCCAGGTCGAGGGCGGGATCCTCGCGGCGATCGACGGGATCCTCTACAAGGTCGGGACCGTGGGAGCAGCCCACCAACCCCGGCTCGGGTACTTCGGGCCGATCATCTACCCGTTGGGGCAGCTCCAGTACACGGGGGACCTCTTCCGCCGCTCGACGTACTTCGTCACCATCGGCAACGATGCCATCGAGCCGGACTACTACTGGGCCCGCTACGGGTTCAACCTTCAGACCGGCTGGGGTCCGCTGGACGCCGGCAACCTGACCCAGGACGTCCTGCTCTACAACGTCTCGTTCTCCGCCTCGGGGCTCCCGTCGGGGCAGACGTGGAACGTTACCCTCACCCCGGTCCCCGGGGACGCGTCGTGCACGCTGAACGCCACCGGCACCTCGTGCACCAACTCCGTCACCCAGACCGCCACGGTCTCCGACGGGGGCGGCCTGACGCTGACCTACCCCGAGAGCTTCGGGACCTACAACTACACGGTCGCCGGGCCGACCGGCTACCAGGTGGCCCCCGCGAGCGGGTCCGTGCGGGTCAACGGGGCGTCGGACGCCGTTCCCGTCGCGTTCAGCTTCGGCTACTACCCCGTGACCTTCACGGAGGCCGGGCTGCCCGTCGGCACCGGCTGGTCGGTCGACCTCGGAGGGAACCTCCGATCCTCGACGACCGCCACCCTCGTCTTCCCGTTCGTCCAGACCGGTTCCACCTACCCGTACTCGGTCAGCCCGATCGCGGGCTATTCGCTCCCGACGTACGACGGGGAGGTCGACGTCAGCGGGACCGCCGCCTCGGTCGACCTGACGTGGAGCCGGGTCACGTACTCGGTGGTCTTCGCCGAGAGCGGCCTGCCGGCGGGGACCTGGGGGGTCACGCTCAACGGGACCTCCGCGCGCGCGGACGTCGGCTCGACCATCGTGTTCGCGGGGATCCCGAACGGGAGCTACGCCTGGAACCTCTCCTCCTACCCGGGGTACGGGGGCTACCCGTCCGCCGGGACGATCGTCGTCAGCGGCCCGCCGCCGAGCCCGACCGTCACGGTCGTCTGGACGGCGCAGACCTACACGGTCTCCTTCGCGGAGAGCGGCCTCGCCTCCGGGACGTGGGGCGTGACGTTCAACGCGCAGACCGAGCACGCGAACGCCGGCTCGCTGATCGATTTCCCCGGTGTCTCCAACGGCACGTACGCCTACAACATCTCGACGGTTCCCGGCTACACGAACCCCCAGACGTCAGGTTCGGTCACCGTCAGCGGGGCGCCGCCGACCCCGACGGTATCGGTCGCGTTCACGCTGTTGACGTACGCCGTCACCTTCGCCCAGACGGGGCTCACGACCGGGAGCTGGACGGTCACGTTCAACGCGCGCAGCGAGACCGAGCCGTTCTCCTCGGACATCGTCTTCGCGGGGGTCGTCAACGGCACGTACGACTACAACGTCACGCAGCCGCCGGGGCTCGACCCCGACCCCAGCAGCGGGACCGTCTCGGTCTCCGGGCCGCCGGCGAGCCCGACGGTTACCATCGACTTCAAGCCGATCCCCACGACGATCGCGACCGGCGGCGATCCGTACTCGGTCTCGGTGAACCCGCAGGCCCACCTCCTCTACATCACCAACTTCGCCGACGCCGACAACGTGACCGTGATCAACGACTCGACCAACCTCGTCGTCACGAGCATCTCGGGGGTCGGCACGGACCCGGACTTCTCCACCTACGACCCGGCCAACCACTACCTCTACGTCTCGCTCTACTACGGCACGACCGTCACGGTGGTCAACACCCTGACGGACGGGATCGTCGGGAGCGTCGCGACGGGCGGCGACGAGTACCAGAGCCTCTACGATCCCGCGAACGGCTACGTCTACGTGGGGACCTCCACCAACCTGACCGTCCTCAGCGGCCTCACGCGGCTGGGGGCGATCAGCACGGGCGGCTCCTACCTGGAGACGATGGCCTACGACGCCGCGACCGGCGATATCTGGGTGGCCAACTGGGACTCGGGGAACATCTCCGTGGTCAACCCCAGCACCGAGCAGGTCGTGGCGAGCATGAAGACGGGGAGCGAGCCGAAGGGCGTCGCCTACGACTCGCTCAACGGCCGCGTCTACGTCGCGAACGACGGCAGCGACAACGTCACGGTGTTCAACGGCACGACGTACCAGGTGGCGGTCAAGTCGATCCCGGTCGGGGAGTCCCCGGAAGGGGTCGTGTTCGATCCGGCCGACGGGGCAGTGTTCGTCTCGGACACGTCGGAGAGCAACATCTCGGTGATCGGCGGGACCCGAAGCGTGACCAGCCTCTCCCTGGGGTCGGGGGCCAACGAGCCGCTCTGGGGGGTCTACGACCCCGACAACGGCTGGGTCTACGTCCCGTTCGTCGAGGAGGAGGAGGTCCTCGGCATCGCGCCGCTGGCGACCACCTCGGTGACGTTCACGGAGACCGGCATCCCGCACGCCGCCCCGGCGGTCTCGTTCAACGGCGGGCCGGCCCTCCCGTTCGCCGCGAACGGCACGCTCGTGATCTCGGACGTGGTCAGCGGGGTCTATCCGTACGCGGTCTCCCCCGGCGCCGGCTACACCCTGGACTCCTCCTCGCTGGCGTCGCCGCTGACCGTGACGGTCCCCACGGCCGTGACGGTGGCGCTCACGCTCAACGCCACCTACTCGGTGACCTTCTCCGAGAGCGGGCTACCGGCGGACACCCCGTGGTCGGTGACGTTCAACGGGGTCCTGCAGAACTCCACCGCGAGCTCGATGGTCTTCCCGGGGATCATCAACGGGACGTACGACTACCAGATCGCCTCGCTCGGCTACGCCGCGAGCCCGGCGAGCGGCCAGCTCGCCGTGGACGGGGCCTCCCTCGCGGAGGCGACCCAGTTCACCTTCGTGAGCACCGTCTACACGGTCACCTTCGCGGAGAGCGGTCTCCCCGCGGCCACGAACTGGAGCGTGACCTTCAACGGCATCCTGTCCTCCTCGACGAACGGCACGATCGCCTTCCGAGCGATCAACGGGACCTACCTCTATCAGGTCGGGGCCGTCCCCGGCTGGCACCTCGGCCAGGGGACCCGCTCCGGTTCGGTCACGGTGGGCGGGGCGTCGGAGACGCTGGGGCTGACGTTCGTGCAGACGACCTTCACCATCACCTTCTACGAGACCGGGCTCTCCTCCGGTACCTGGGGGGTCACGCTCGAGGGAACGCTGCGGACGGCCGGCGTGCCCTCCTCGATCGCGTTCTCCGAACCGAACGGCACCTACAGCTGGAACGTCTCGACGGTCACCGGGTACTACTCGAACGTCACGAGCGGGAGCCTCACGGTGAACGACGGCCCCAAGCAGGAGACCGTGGGGTTCGCGAAGATCAACTACTTCGCGACGACCGCGGACCCGTACTACCTGGCCGCCGATCCGACGGTCGGCGAGCTGTACATCACCCAGTACTCCGGAGCGGAGGTCACCGTGGTGAACGCCACCACCGACACGATCGTGACCGAGATCAAGGTGGGCACCGATCCGGAAGGGATCGTCTACGACCCGGCGAGCGGCTACGTCTACGCGACGAACTACGGCTCGAAGAACGTCTCGGTGATCAATCCGGCGACCAACAAGGTCGTCTCCAGCGTCCCGGTGGGCACCGACCCCTCCGCGATCGCCTACGACGCCGGGAACGGCTACCTCTACGTGACGAACTACGGTTCGACCAACGTCACGGTGGTCAACGGGGCGACCAACAAGGTCACGGTCGCGGCCGTCCCCGTCGGGACCGATCCCTCCTCCGTCGCCTACGACGCCGGGAACGGCTACCTCTACGTGACGAACTACGGCTCGAAGAACGTCACGGTGATCAACGGGGCGACCAACAAGGTCGCCGTCGCGGCCATCCCCGTGGGCACCGACCCGGTCGGGCTCGCCGTGGATCCCGAGAACGGCTACGTCTACGTCGCGAACTACGGTTCGGCGAACCTCACGGTGATCGACGGGCTGACGAACAGCAAGGTCGCCGTCACCGCGATCCCGGTCGGTACCGAGCCCTGGGGGGTCGCCTACGATCCCCTGGACGGATCGATCGTCGTGGCGAAGTACGCCTCCGACAACGTGACCTACATCAGCGGCATCACCGACCGGGTCGCGGCGACCTACGGGGACGCGAGCGGCAGCCCCCGGGGCGTCCTGGTGGCGTTCGACCTCGTCTACGTGGCGAACTACCTGAAGTCCAACGTGAGCTTCTGGTCTCCGCTCCCCACCTACGGGGTCACCTTCGCGCAGACCGGTCTGGCCCCGGGGTCCAGCTGGACCCTGACGCTCGGCACGGTGAGCCAGACGACCAGCGGGACGACGCTCTCCCTCTCGCTGCCCAACGGGACGTACACCTTCACGCCGACCACGACCGTGGCGGGCTCCTCGGCGCCCGAGGGCACGTTCACCGTGGACGGAGCGGGGAGCACCGTTAGCGTCGTGTTCTCTCCGGTGACCGCGACCCTCACCGCGACGACCGATCCGGTCGGGGTGGGGGAATCCACGACGATCTCGGTCAGCCCCGGCGGCGGCACGGGGAGCTACCCGAGCTACGCGTGGTCCGGGTCGGTGCCGAGCGGCTGTAGCCTGCCGACGGGGACGAGCACGGTGACGTTCGTCTGTCGGCCGGGGGCGGGGAGCCAGGGGAACTACACGGTCACGGTGGAGGTGACGGACTCCAGCGGGAACTCCGGTGTCGGGAGCCTGACGCTGGTGGTGAACCCGGGGCTGAGCGCGGGGACGGTGTCGGCGAGCCCGAACCCGATCGACCTGGGGCAGGGCACGACGATCACGACCTCGGGGGCGTCGGGGGGCACGGGGAGCTACACCTACACGTGGACGGGTCTGCCCTCGGGGTGCAGCGGCGGCAACGTTTCGTCGTTCAGCTGCACGCCGACGGCGTCGGGCTCGTTCACGGTGACGCTGAACGTGACGGACAGCGCAGGTGCGTGGACTACGGCCACGCTGACGTTGGTCGTGAACCCGGCGCTCAGCGCGGGCACGTTGTCGGCGAGCCCGAAC
>JASHYB010000173.1 GCA_030043255.1 Thermoplasmata archaeon
GACTACGCGGAGTGCGAGCTGGTGGTCCTCGCCCGCCGCGAACGCAGCTCCTTCGGACGGTGGGCACGGGGAAGCGTCAGCCGGTACGTGGCCGCCACCTTTCGTCGATCGGTCCTGCTGGTAGGCGACTAGAGGATCGGGGCCGTTGCCGTTCTGGGGTCGACGGCAGGCGTGCGTCCCCCGGGGCCTTCCGGGCGATCGCGACGCTAGCCCTCGCCCGGCGGCCCGGGGCCGGCCTTGACCGACGGTGCGGCCCCCGTGGTGCCGCACCGAGGGGCGGACCAGCTCGGGGACTTCACCAGTTCCGACCGGCGGATGGTCACGATCGCCGGGTACGCGGTCGTGGTGGGCGTGCTCGGCGCCCTCGTCGCCGCGGCCCTCTACGACCTGATCGGCTTCTTCACGAACCTGTTCTACTTCGGCCGGCTGTCGGTCCGCTCGGTGCCCCCCGCGAACACCTGGGGGGTCCTGTCCGTCGGCGTCCCGGTGGCCGGAGGGTTGATCATCGGCGTGATGGCCCGTTTCGGCTCCGAGCGCATCCGCGGGCACGGCATCCCGGAAGCGCTGGAGTCGATCCTCATCGACCGCAGCCGCGTGGCGCCCCGCCTCGCGGTGCTCAAGCCGGTCTCCTCGGCGATCTCCATCGGCACGGGCGGACCGTTCGGCGCCGAGGGCCCGATCATCCTGACCGGCGGAGCGCTGGGGTCGGTCTTCGGGCAGTTCCTGAGCCTGACCGCCTCCGAGCGCAAGACCCTCCTGGTCGCGGGCGCGGCGGCCGGGATGGCCGCGATCTTCAACACGCCCGTGGCCGCTGTCCTGCTCTCCGCGGAGCTCCTGCTCTTCGAGTGGAAGCCTCGGAGCCTGATCCCGGTCGCGGTCGCCAGCGTGACGGCGACGTTCCTGAGCTGGTACCTGGTACCGGCGCACGGCTTCGGCCCGTTGTTCCCCATCGCGATGACCTCCGGGCCCACCGGCCCGATCCTCGCCGGGGCGGTCGTGGTAGGCCTCTTGGCCGGCCTGCTCGCCACGGTTCTCACGCGCGCCGTCTACTTCTTCGAGGACGCCTTCCGCAAGCTGCCGGTCCACTGGATGTGGTGGCCCGCGATCGGCGGGGCGGTCGTCGGCGTGGGGGGCCTGCTCGTCGTCGAGTCGCTGGGGGTCGGCTACGGCGGGATCTGCCTGCTGCTCGGCTGCACCAACGCGCAGCTGACGTCGCTCTATCCGGCCGTGGAGGTCACGCTCGTCTTCGTGCTGACGCTGCTGGTCGTCAAGGCGGTCATCTGGTCGGTGGCCCTCGGCTCGGGCACCTCCGGCGGGGTCCTCGCCCCGCTGCTGATCATCGGCGGCTCGCTGGGCGTGGTCGAGGCCCACTTCCTGCCGATCGGTTCGACCCCCCTGTGGGTCCTGGTCAGCATGTCGGCGACCCTGGGCGGAACGATGCGCTCGCCGCTCACCGGGATCGTCTTCGCGGTCGAGCTGACCCACGACGTGAACGCCCTCGTCCCGCTCCTGGTCGCCGGCGTGGCCGCCTACGGCTTCACCGTGCTCTCGATGGACCGGTCCATCCTCACCGAGAAGGTCGCCCGCCGGGGGGTCCACGTCGCGCGGGAGTACACCGTCGATCCGCTGGAGCGCACGCCCGTGCGCTCGGTGATGCACACCGCCGTCTGGCCGGTGGACGCCGACCTGAGCGTGGCGGAGGCGGTGCACGCGGTCGACCCCTCGCAACCGGCCGGACTGGCCCTCGTCGGGGAGAACGGGCGCCCGGAGGGGTTCGCCTACCGCGGCGACCTCGAGCGATTCCTGGCCCTCGGCGGTGACCCGGCGAGCCCGGTGCGCTCGCAGGCGATCCCGCTCGCACAGGCAACGTATCCGGACGAGCCGGTCCGCCTCGCCGCCGACCGCCTGGAGCAGTCCGGGGCCTCGGCCGTGCCCGTGGTCGACCCCGGAGAGCCGACGCACGTGATCGGCTTCCTCTCGCGCGAGGCGCTCTTCGACGCTCGGGTCCTGTGGAACGAACAGGACCGGCAGCGCGAGCGGCCGCTACCGCCTCGCCCCGGAGGGCCCGTCGAGGCGGGACGGGACCCGCCCGGCCCGCCGCGAGGAGATCGGCCCAGCGGCTGAGCCGCTCCCGGAGCCCGGGCGCGCGCGCGGGCCCACCCCCGAGCGCCGTTATGCCTCACACGCCATGACCGTCCTGCATGAACGAAGTGCAGTCGCTGCGGAGCTGGTATGCCTACAATGCGGCCGCGCGGCACGGCTACTTCGAAACGCTGTCGAAACTCCCCGCCGCCGAGCTTTCGCGGGACCGTGGAGCGTCGTTCCCCACGCTCCTGGACATCCTGGGCCACTCCATGGGGGGCATCGAGACCTGGATCGTCCGGATGTCGCCGTTGACGGGGGAGGCCTTCGCCCCCTACGACGGTCCCGAGCCCACTTCGCTCGACGACCTTCGCCGGTATCAGCAGGTGGTCGAAGGCCAGGTCGACCGGTTCTTCGCCCGACTGTCCGAGCAGGACCTGGACCGGACCTTCCTCGTTCCCAAGCTGCCGCCCTGGTGGGACGAGGACTTCACGACGTCGGTCCGCAGTACCCTCCTCCACATCGTCGAGCACGAGCTCCAGCACCGGGGAGAGCTGAACGCCCTGCTCTGGCAGATCGACGTCGACCCGCCGATCCTGGATTGGGGCGACTTCGAGGCGACCCAGCCCCGGA
>JASHYB010000174.1 GCA_030043255.1 Thermoplasmata archaeon
CGGCCGGGGTCCTCTGGACCTGGGGGCTTGCCGGCAAGACCTCGGTCGGCGTAGACCCGTGAATCGGGGGCTCGCCCTTCCGAACCGACGCCGCGCACTCGCGAGGAGAATGTCCGCGGCCCGACTTCACGGAGCACCGGGCAGGTTGAGGGTCGAGGAGCGGCGCAGCACGCCGGCCCGTCTTGCGGGTCGCCATCGTCCGGCCCTCCCTTCGGTTTGATGTCCCTGCCCATCCATGCTGGGGCCGTGCCGGGCCCGGAAGGACGCAGCCTGATCGAGACCGCGGAGAGTGTGCTGGCCTTGGCCCGCGAAGAGGCGGAGGTCGGCTATGCGTCCGGCGACGAGCGCCGGGTGCGGGACGCTGCCGAGAAGGCGTGGCTCGCGTCGACCCTGGCCACCGACTGGGCGATGCAACGGCACGGGCGCGTCCCCGAGCCCGGGCGCGGGGCCCACGCCGACCGCCACGACTTCCTGGAGACGATCGGTCGCCGGGACCTGTCGAAGGAGCTCGCCTACTTCGCGGATCGACTCCACGGCGACTGCTTCTACGGCGGGCTCTGTCCGTCCTCGGCGAACATGGGGATCGACCTGGACGAAGTGGCCCAGTACATCCACGAGCTTCGGGCGAGAGCCTAAGCGGACGCGAAGGTTCCCGGCCCGAGCGACCCGCGAGGCCGAAGGTTTCCTTCGCGTCCGAGCGGGCAGGAGCGTTGGATCGTGGCCGTCCCAGGTCGCGTGGAGCTGGCAGGCAGCGCGCACGCCCCGGAGACGGCGTCGGCCGGCGACGTCGATCCGGACGAGCCCATCGAGGTCACCATTGTCGTTCGACGTCAGCGGCCCCTGCCGCCGTACTCCGACTTCGCCTACCGGCCGCGCGCACCCACCACGCGCGTGCCCCGGGCCGAGTTCGCACGCCGGCACGGGGCGAGCGACGAGGACCTCGACCAGGTTCGAGCATTTGCCCGCGAGTTCGAGTTGAAGCTGGCCGAGAGAACCCCGTCGCCCCGAAGCCTGATGCTGTCCGGCTCGGCCAAGCAACTGCAGTGGGCCTTCGGGACGACGCTCCGCCGATACAGGTCCCCGCGGGGCAGTTACCGAGGCCCCGCCGGTCCGTTGACCGTTCCGGTGTCGCTCGCGCAGGTCGTGACGGCGGTGCTCGGGCTCGACGATCGGCCGGTGGCGGTGCCGCACGTTCGCATCCCCTCGACGACCCCGTCGTCCAGCTTCACGCCACCGCAGGTGGCCGGCCTCTACGGGTTCCCGGCGCAGCTGGACGGCAGCGGCCAGACGATCGCCCTCGTCGAGCTCGGTGGGGGGTTCGCCTCCGCCGACCTCGCGGCGTACTTCGAAGGGCTCGGAATCCCCGCTCCCTCGGTGACCGCCGTGTCGGTCGACGGCGGGGCGAACCAGCCCGGCGCGAACCCGAACACCGACGCCGAGGTGATGCTCGACATCGAGGTCGCCGGCTCGGTCGCCCCGGGCGCGCGGATCGTGGTCTACTTCGCGCCGAACACCGACCAGGGGTTCATCGACGCCGTGAGCACCGCAGTCCACGCTACGGAGGCCCCCTCGGACGTCGTCTCCATCAGCTGGGGAGGTCCCGAGACGAGCTGGACCTCCCAGGCGGCCCACACGATGCTCGAGTTCGTCTCCGACGCGGCCGCGCTCGGGGTGTCGGTGACCGCCGCCGCGGGCGACAACGGCGCCACCGACGGGGCGTCGGGCGGCCAACTCGAGGTCGACCTCCCGGCCTGCCTGCCGCCGGTCCTCGGCTGCGGCGGCACTCGCCTCAGCGTCAGCGGTTCCACAATCTCGAACGAGGTGGTGTGGAACGAGCTGGCCTCCGGCGACGGCGCGACCGGGGGCGGCGTGAGCCGGATCTTCCCGCTGCCCAGCTACCAGAGTGCGGCGAAGGTGCCCCCGCAACCGAATACCCAGTTCGTGGGTCGCGGCGTACCGGACGTGAGCGGCAACGCCGACCCGCTGACCGGGTACGCCGTACGCGTCGACGGAAAGGACCTCGTCGTCGGCGGGACCAGCGCGGTGGCACCGCTCTGGGCCGCCCTCATCGCACGGCTCAACCAGGCTCTCGGTCGGTCCCTCGGGATGTTCCAGCCCGCGATCTACGCTGCCGGGGAGGTCCCGTTCCGGGACATCCTCTCGGGCAACAACGGCTACTGGTCGGCCGGTCCGGGCTGGGATCCCTGCACCGGGCTCGGTAGCCCCAAGGGAGCTTCCTTGCTGAACGTCCTAGGGCCCGCCTAGCCTCCGACCGCAGACCGAAGCCGAGAGCCGACTTCCGCGAGTGTACCTCGTTCGTCCAGGGACGCGAGAGCATAGAGCCGCTGCTGAAGGGTTCCCTCCGCTCGTCGTAAGAAGGCGGCCTGGTAGCGATTCGGGCCCGGCCAGACCGTCTCCCACGGCAGGGCGTATTCCACGTCCCACAGGACCAGCCCCTCGGGCTCGGCCATCGGAAGGGTGAGGCGCCGACGCCCCGCGAGCGCAGCCTGCAGTTCCGCGAGCGGGAGGCGTCCTGCCGCGACTTCCCGCAGGGCGCCGACGATCTTCCTCACCTCGCCCCAGACGAAGGACGGAGCGCGGACCTCGATGACCGAGCCGTCTCCGTGCCGGGCCCGGGTGACCGACTCGAGCTCACGCCACGTCGGAGAGCCCGTACCCACACCCCGTCCGAACGATCGCACGTCAATCCGGCCACGGAAGAGCGACAGGGCACGACCGTACCCGGGAGCGTCGGACGGTCCCTGGGGCTCGAAGTAGCGGTAGACTCTCCGCGCCGCGTGGCGGACGCGGAACTCCGGCGGGACGGTAGAGGCCGCGGTGAAGAACAGCTCCGGGGAGATCGCGTTCAGCCGTCGCAGGAGGGACGAAGCGGCGAGAGGGGAGAC
>JASHYB010000175.1 GCA_030043255.1 Thermoplasmata archaeon
TCGCCGCCGTCGTCAGCCAGTACGTCCTGCCGCCGCTCTGGCCGGCGAGCCGGGCCGTCTACGGCAACCTGGCGGGGGACGTGGCGGTGGTCTACGGGCTGCCGATCGTCGCCTTCGCGCTGCTGGTCGGGGTGGGGCCGCTGCGCGCCTGGCGGCAGGCGCTCGGCCGGGCCACGGTCGAGGGCCTGCGGTGGTACGGCGGGCTGTCGCTGCTCGCGCTGGCGGTCACGATCGCGCTGGGCGTCGTCTACGAGGTCGTCGACCCCAGCGCCCTCCAGCTGCTCGACAAGCCGAACCCGGCGCTGGAGGCGGCCGTCGGCAACCCGTGGTTCTTCGTCGGCTTCTCCTTCGCCATCGGCGCGTTCGAGGAGACGATCTTCCGGGGCTGGGTCTACGGGTTCTGGGAGGGGCGCGCCGCCCGCTGGACGACCCCGGCGCTCCTGACCAGCCTGCTGTTCGCCGGGGTGCACATCTACTACGGGACCACCTACGGCGCGGCGGCCCCGCTGATCTTCCCGAGCCTGTTCCTGATCGGCCTCGCGTTCGCCGCGACCTACCACGCGAGCGGCGGGAACCTGGTCGTCGTCGCCCTGCTGCACGGCGCGACCGACGCGACCGCCTACCTCACCCTCGTCTCGTACGGGGCCGGCGTCGGCCTGCACTACGGCCTCGTCCTCGTCGGGGGCCTGGTCGCCCTGCTCTACTACGTGCAACGCCCCGGCGCGCCCGGAGCCCCCGCGACCCCGCCGCCGGCGGGTTGAGCGGCCGTCAGGGTCATCTGCGGGACCCGCTAGCGCGGCCCCGATGGCCCCGACCGACCGGGAGCTGGCGTCGATCCTCACCGGGGCCCGCACGCTGGCCGTCGTCGGGCTCTCCGACCGGCCCGACCGGGACTCGAACGAGGTCGCGCGCTACCTTCAGGAACAGGGCTACCGCATCGTGCCGGTGAACCCCACCGTAGCCTCGGTCCTCGGCGAGCGCGCGTACCCGAGCCTCTCCGCCGTCCCGCCCGACATCGCGATCGACCTGGCGGTGATCTTCCGCCGGAGCGAGGCGGTGCCGGAGATCGTGGACGAGGCGATCGCGCGGAAGGTCCCGGCGGTCTGGATGCAGCTCGGCATCGAGAACGGGCCGGCCGCCGAGAAGGCCCGGCGCCACGGGCTGCGCGTCGTCGAGAACCAGTGCACGATGCAGGTCCACCGCCGGCTGCAGCTCCCCCGCGTGGGGTCGTAGGAAGAGCATGGCAGTCCCCGCGGTCCCGGCCGCACCGGAGGCCTCCCTGCCGGAGGTCGCGGCGCCGCCTCCGCGGCCGCGAGGCACCCCGGTGACCGACCGGGGCACCGTGGTCCACGACGAGGTGCGGGCCGCCACCTGGCAGCTCCGGGGGATCGGGAAGGTCGTCCACGATGTCGACGTCGGCGCCGCCGAGCTGCACGGGACCGTCGTCGTCGGGGGCCCGCTGCTCGCCGACGAGCTCCGGCTCGACGGACGGCTGGAGGTGCGCGGGGCGATCGCGATCGCCCGGCGCCTGCGCGCCCAGGGATCGATCGACGCCGGCGCCGGCCTGCGGGCCGCCGACGCGACGATCGCCGGCGACCTCCGGGTCACCGGCGAGCTCGAGCTCAACGGAACGGCCCGGTTCCGGGGGAACCTGCAGGCCGGCCTGCTGCGGGCCGTCACCCTCCAGCTCGACGGAGAGGTCCAGGTCCCGGGACCGGTCGCCGCCGAGCGCCTGGAGGCCGAGCTGGCCGCCGGCTCGCGGCTCGGCGAGGTCCGCGCGACGCAGGCCCGGCTCCGCGGGCCCGCCCCGAACGTCTTCCGCCGGGTCCTGGGCGGCGGCGCGCCGGTCACCGTCACCCGGGTCGAGGGGGACACCGTCAGCCTGGCCGCGGTGCGGGTCGGGTTCGTCAAGGCCCGCGAAATCGTGCTCGGCGCCGGGGCGCACGTCGCGGCCGTCGAAGGGACGGTCGTCCGGCGGCACCCGAGCAGCCACCTCGGGCCGGAGGCGTGGACGCCGCCCCCCGAAGGACTGCGGCGGTAGCCGCGCCTCACGTCGCTTATCCCCCCGGGCCGCCTCGACAGCGCGCATGGAGCCGGAGGCGGACGCCGCCGAGCGGTTCGTCCCGGTCGAGGCGGAGCGCAAGGTCCTCGACTTCTGGCGTCGTACCGGCGTCCCCGCGCGGGCGGTGCTCCCCCGGGGGGAGGGCCCGGTCTTCCGCTTCAGCGAGGGCCCGCCGACCGCGAACGGCCCGCCGCACCTGGGGCACCTGATCTCGCGGACGCTCAAGGACGTCCAGCTCCGCTACCGCCGCCAGCGCGGCGACCGGGTGCTGAGCTCCAAGGCCGGCTGGGACTGCCACGGCCTCGGCGTGGAGATCGAGATCGAGAAGCGGCACGGGCTGCGCTCGCGCAAGGACATCGAGGCCTACGGCGTGGAGCGGTTCTGCGCCGAGTGCCGGGCCGACACCCTGCGCGTCGCCGCCGTCTGGGAGGGGATGAGCGAGCGCCTCGGCTACTGGCTCGACTACGCCCACCCGTACCGGACGATGGACGCGTCGTACATCGAGAGCGTCTGGTGGTCGCTCCGCCAGCTGTTCGACCGCGGCCTGCTCGACAAGGGGCACTACGTCCTGCCGTACTGCCCCCGCTGCGAGACGACGCTCAGCTCGCACGAGGTCGCCCAGGGCTACCACGAGACCACCGACCCGTCGGTGACGGTCCGCTTCCCGCTGCTGCGGGACGGCGGGCCGGCCCGGTCGCTCCTGGTCTGGACCACGACCCCCTGGACGCTGCCCGCGAACCTGCTGG
>JASHYB010000027.1 GCA_030043255.1 Thermoplasmata archaeon
TCGGGGCGGTCGATCGCCAGCCGCAGGCCGACCGCGGCGGCGTAGGCGTGCGCGACCACATGGGCCGGATACAGACCGGTCCCTTCGAGCAGGGCGGCGAGCTCGACGGCGTCCTCGGCGACCGCAGGTCCGGCGGGCCGGGCGGAGCTCTCGCCGTGGCCGCAGCGGTCGTAGACGAGCACCTGCAGGGAGGCCGAGAGCCCCGGCACGACCCGGTCCCACAGACGGTGGTCGTTCCAGCCACCGTGGATCAGGACCACCGGGTCGCCCCCGTCCCCCGCGGTGCCGTAGGCGAGACGGTGCGGGCCGGTACGGAACACGCGCATACGGACGGGTCGCGGGGCGACCCTCCCCACCGGACCCCGCGAGGCGATAGCGCGAGCGCTCGCGCCCGCGACGCCCTTTTGGGGGCGGGGGGGCTCCCCGCGGGCGATGCCGCACTACGCCGTCCTCGTCAGCTGGACCGAAGAGGGGATCCGGAACGTCGGCAAGGCCCCGCAGCGGGCCGAGGAGTTCCGCCGGGCCGTCGAGGCGGCCGGCGGCAAGGTCCACTCGTTCCTGCACACGATGGGGGCATACGACGCGGTCGCCGCATTCGAGCTCCCGAGCGACGAGGTCGCCAACGAACTGATCCTCAAGGTCGGCGCCCGGGGCTACGCCCGGACGGTGACCTTGAAGGGCTGGTCGACCGCCGAGTTCGCGAAGCTCGCCGAACGCCTCTGAGCCGCGTCGCCCCGCCTCGGTGACCGGATGAGCGCGATCTTCCAGCGCCCCCTCTGCGACATGGGCAAGGCCTACGACTACGCCCTCCGCCCCCTGCTCGGGGATCCGGAGGTCGGCAGCGGCGGCCCGTGCGACGACCGACCGCACCCGGTGGAGCTCGCGGCCGCGACGGCGGACGTCCGGGCCCCGGCGGTCAGCTGGAGGAGCTTTTCGCTCTGCCCCGAGCACGAGGAGCAGCTGCGTCGCCACGACCGCCGCGTGACGACCGGCTCCCGGTTCCGCCGTCCCGCGCCCCCCGTCGGCCCCGGGGAGCGCCGCTGATGCCGAGCCCTCCGACGCTCCGGCTCGCCTCGACGGTCCGTACGAGCCAGGGGCTCGAGCTCCCTAGGCTCGGGCTGGGGGTCTTCCAGAGCCCGCCCGGCGAGGTGACCCGCTCCGCCGTTCGATCCGCGCTGAAGGTCGGCTATCGACTGATCGACACGGCGGCGATGTACGGCAACGAGGAGGACGTCGGCGCAGGGGTCCGGGAGAGCGGCGTACCCCGCGAGCAGGTGGTCGTCACCTCCAAGCTGTGGTACACCGACCACGGCTACGACCGGGCGATCGCCGCCGCGCGCGCCAGCCAGGCGAAGCTCGGCCTCGGCCCGATCGACCTCTACCTGATCCACTGGCCGCGGGCGAACGCTCCGGAGGACCGCCTCGCGTCGTGGCGAGCGCTGGAGCAGTTGCGCCAGGACGGCACGGTCCGGACGATCGGCGTCAGCAACTACGCGGTCCGCCACCTGGAGGAGCTGCGGGCCCAGGGCGGCCCCATGCCGTCGGTCGACCAGGTCGAGCTGCACCCGTTCGTCTACGACCCCGAGCTGCTGGAGTACTGCGCGCGGCACCGGATCGTCGTCGAGGCGTACTCCCCGCTGACCCGGGCGCGGAAGCTCGACGACCCGAGGATCGCCGCGATCGCCGCGGCGCACGGCAAGAGCCCGGCCCAGGTCCTGATCCGCTGGGGCCTCCAGCACGAGCTGGTGGAGCTCCCGAAGTCGGTCCACGAGGAACGGATCCGGGAGAACGCCGCGGTCTTCGATTTTGAGCTCACCCGCGACGAGATGGCCGACCTGGACGCGCTCCGCGGCGGCGGACGGGTGGGGGCGACCGACCCGAAACTCATCCCCTGAGCCGGGCCGGAGCGGGGGATTTACGCGCGTCGAGGCGGTTAATTAATAAAGGGCCAGACGTGGCGAACGGTGGACGGCTATGGTAACGGTCGAGGTCGCCCACGAGAAGTGCACCGGGTGCACCCACTGCCGCGATGTCTGCCCGGTGACCGTCTTCGAGATGCAGCCGAGGGAGAACTGGCCGAACGTCGTCGACGACCCGGCGGTCGCGGCGAAGTTCCAGTTCCGCGCCGAGAAGTCGGCGGTCATCCACGGCCCGGACTGCATCATGTGCGAGGCCTGCCTCTTCGAGTGCGAGGGGGAGTGCATCACCATCGTCGACGACGAAGGGACCGTCCACCAGTCGACGTACAAGTGAGCCGCTCGCGCTGACGCCGGGCGCCCCGAGCGGGGGGAGCCCTGTCAGATCCACGGGGCCTGGTACTCGTACACCGCTCGGACCGAGGCCGAGGCGCTGGGCAGCGTTCCGCAGAACTCGAAGAAGTAGGCGTTGCCGTCCCAGACCTCCAGCCCGCCGGTGCCCCCGGAGGAGTTGTTGAGGTACAGACGCTCCGCGACGCTGCCCGGGGCCACCGGTTCCAGATACAGCGACATCGATCCCGCCGGACCCTCGGTGGAGGTCCAGGCAAAGCTCAGCTCGCCGTTCACGGACGGGACGACGGCGGGGCTGACCCCGCAACCGGAGCCGGTACGGCCGGGCACGACGAACTGCACCGGGTCCTGGTGGGCGATCGGCAGGCCGGTCGCGACGAGCGTCGCGGCGACCGCCACCGCAGTCGCGCCGGCCAGCGTCGCGAGGTAGACCGCTCGCAGGCGGACCGGCGTCCGGCCGGAAGGTGCGGACATCGCCCCTCCCGGACCGGAGGGCTCGACGGGATTTGAGCCGCCGGTCCTAGGGCAGCTTCAGGCTCGGCCGGAAGAACGCCCGACGGACCGTCGCCGGGCCGCCGTCGGCCGGGAAGACCACGCGGACGCCGGCCGCGCGGCCGAACATCGTGAACTCCAGCGAGTACCA
>JASHYB010000176.1 GCA_030043255.1 Thermoplasmata archaeon
CTCCGTGAGCCGGATCGACGAGGTCCGCGCGGCGCGCGAGCCGGTCCTCTCCTGGAAGGACCTGCGCACGACCTCCGCAAAGGTTGAAGCCCCGTAGCCTCTGCGCGGCCCGATGAAGGACCGGGTCCGCCGCATCTTCGACCGCTTGGACGCTTCCGTGGACGCGCTGGTCGTCGCCAACGCCGTCGATCCTCACCTGGATCAGAGCTTCTTCTACCTGTTCGACGTCCCGAGCGGCCTGTTCGAGGGCTCGGTCGCCGTCGCGCACCGGGACGGCTCGATCGACCTGTTCAGCTCGCCGCTGGAGGCGCAGTCGGCGGAGGAGGCGGCGAGGAGCGACCGCGGGATCACCGTCCACAAGGTCGAGCGGGACGCCACGCCGGCGGCGCTCGGTCAGGCCCTCGGCGACGCGAAGTCCATCGCGCTCAACTTCGCCGAGCTGACGCACGGATGGTTCGCGAGGCTCGACAAGCTCCGCCCGGAGACGAGCTGGGTCGACGCCTCCGAGGCGATCCGCAAGGTCCGCGCGGTGAAGGAGGCCGGCGAGGTGGAGCGGCTGCGCAAGGCCGCGGAGATCGGCTCGAAGGTCGGGGTCGAGATCCCGTCGATGCTGCGCAAGGGGATGACCGAGCTGGACCTCGCCGCGGAGATGGAGTACCGGATGAACCGGCTCGGCGCGAGCGGCCGCTCGTTCTCCACCATCGTCGCCTTCGGCGCGCACGGCGCGGAGCCGCACTTCCAGCCGGGGTCGACCAAGCTCGAGGCCGGGGTCTCCATCGTCTGCGACTACGGAGCGTTCTACCGGCGCTACGCCAGCGACATCACTCGATCGTTCCGGTTCGGCCCGGCGGACCCGGAGATGCGCCAGGTCCACGAGACCGTCGAGCGGGCGCAGCAGGCGGCGCTGGACACCATCCGGCCCGGCGTGGCGGCGAAGGAGGTCCATCTGGCGGCGGCGAAGGTGATCGACGAGTCGCCGTTCAAGGGGCGGCTGATCCACGGCGTCGGCCACTCGATCGGCCTCGCGGTCCACGACGGCTGGGGTTACGGGCCGAAGGTCGAGGACAAGGTCGAGGAGGGGATGGTCTTCACCGTCGAGCCCGGCATCTACCTGCCGGGCAAGGGCGGGGTCCGCATCGAGGACGACATCGTCGTCACCTCGAAGGGCTACGAGTTCCTCTCGACCGCCCCGCGCGGCTACCTCGAGGTCGCCTCGTGAGACTGGGGGTCCTCACCGGCGGCGGGGACTGCCCGGGCCTGAACCCGGCGATCCGGGCGGTCGTGCGGCGGGCCGCCCAGGGCGGCCATGCGGTCGTCGGGTTCCGGGACGGCTGGAAGGGGCTGCGCGACGACGACGCCCGACCGCTCGGCCCGGAGGAGGTCTTCGGGCTGGAGCACCTGGGCGGCACGGTGCTCGGCACGTCGCGGACGAACCCGTTCACCACCGACGAGGGGGCCGGTAAGGTCCTCGCGACGTTCGACCGCCACCACCTGGACGCGCTGGTCGCCATCGGCGGCGACGACACCCTCGGCGCGGCGCGCGAGCTCCACCGACGCGGGCGCAAGGTCATCGGCGTGCCGAAGACGATGGACAACGACGTCCGCGGGACCGACTGGACGTTCGGCTTCCACTCCTCGGTGGCGGTCGCCGTGGACGCGCTCGAGCGGCTGCGGGACACGGCAACCAGCCACCACCGGGCGATCGTGCTCGAGGTGATGGGCCGCCACGCGGGCTGGGTCGCCCTCGCGACCGGTCTCGCCGGGGGCGCCGACGCGACGCTCGTGCCGGAGGAGCGGTACGACGAGGAGGCGTTCCTCGGGAGGATCCGTCGGGCGCTGGCCGCCCGCCGCTGCGCGGTCGCGGTCGCGAGCGAGGGCGTCGACCTCGGCCTGCGGGCCGGCTCCACCGGCGCCCAGGACGAGTTCGGGCACGAGCTGCTCGGCGAGCGGGGCGTCGGGGCCGAGCTCGCCCGCAGGATCCAAGCCGCCACGGGCGCCGAAACCCGCAGCGCCCAGATCGGGCACATCCAGCGCGGCGGCCCGCCGGAGATCTTCGACCGCCTCCTGGCCAGCCGGCTCGGCGCCGGCGCGGTCGACCTCGCGGTCGCCGGGCGGAGCGGCGAGGTGGCGGTCCTCCGCGGCGAGGCGATCGTCGGCCTGCCGCTCGACCAAGCGCTGGTCGGCACGCGGACGGTCGATCCCGCGTGGCTGAGCCTGCTGCACACGTTCGACGCCTAGGGGGGCCGTTGCCCGTCCGAGCCCTGTGGTGGGACCGTGGGGCCCTCGCGCTGCTCGACCAGCGGGAGCTCCCCGGCCGGACCGTGGTCCGCCGTCTTCGCTCGGCCGCGCAGGTCGCGGACGCGATCCGCCGCATGGTCGTGCGCGGGGCCCCGGCGATCGGCGTCGCCGGCGCCTACGGCATGGCGCTCGCGGCCCGGTCCGGCCCGAAGGACCCGGCGCGCGCCGCGGAGCTCCTGGGCTCGACCCGCCCCACGGCGGTCGACCTGTTCGTCGGGATCGACGCCGTGCGCTCGGCCTGGGCCGCGGGCGAAGACCCGCTGGAGGCGGCCCACCGTTACCGCGAGCGGGTCGTCGAGCAATGCCACCGCATCGGTACGGCGGGCGCCCCGCTGCTGGCGCGGGCCCACGGCGTCCTGACCCACTGCAACGCGGGCGCGCTGGCCACCGTGGAGTGGGGGACCGCGCTCGCGCCGATCCGGGTCGCCCACGACCGGGGGGCCGAGCTGTTCGTGTTCGTCGACGAGACCCGGCCGCTGCTCCAGGGGGCGCGGCTGACCGCCTGGGAGCTGGCCCGCGAGCGCATCCCGCATGCGGTGATCGCCGACAACGCGGCCGGTCACTATCTGCGGACCGGGGCCGTCGACGCGGTGATCGTCGGGGCCGACCGAATCGCGCGAAACGGGGATTTCGCGAACAAGATCGGGACCTACGAGAAGGCGGTCGTGGCGCACGAGAACCGGGTGCCGTTCTACGTCGCGGCCCCGTGGACGACGTTCGACCGCCAGCGGAGCTCGGGCGCGACGATCCCGGTCGAGGAGCGGTCCGGCGACGAGGTCCTCGAGCTCGCCGGCCGCCGACTCGCTCCGCCGGCCAGCCGGGCCCGCAACCCGGCGTTCGACGTGACGCCGGCGAAGTACGTGACCGCCTTCGTCACGCCGGACGGCGTCGTCCGTCCGCGCGAGCTCGCGACCCGGCTACGGCGCCGGACACCGGGCTGACGGCGAAGGGGCCGGGCCCCCCTCCCTACTGCGGGAGGAGGGGCTGGCCGAGAAAGAGTTCCGCGTCGTGCAGGACCGCCCCGACGTTGCCGCTCAGGTCGACGCCGAGGTGGTGGAGCGCGAGCAGGAGGCCGAGCACGGCCACGACCGTCGTGAACCAGCTCATCGCTGCGCTCATCGAGCTCACCACCGTCCGCGAAGCGGCTCAG